>NZ_DBHIVL010000036.1:0-21645 GCF_057271695.1 Centipeda sp. (in: firmicutes) | reverse complement strand
CGGGCAAAAAAGATGCGTCAAGATGGCGCGGCTGAATTTATCAGTGCTTCCTTAACACCGCAACTTGCAGATAGAACCTCGTCGGATTGATTACAGTCCGGCGAAAGGAGGAAAAACTTTGTCAAGATCGATTAAGAAAGGGCCTTTCGTCGCAGAGAGCCTGATGAAGAAGATCGATGCGCTCAACGAAAAGAACGAGAAGAAGGTTGTGCGCACATGGTCGCGCAGCTCGACGATCTTCCCGGATTTCGTCGGCCACACGATCGCTGTCCATGACGGACGCAAGCATGTCCCCGTCTACGTCACGGAGGATATGGTCGGACATAAGCTCGGCGAGTTTGCGCCGACGCGTACATTCAAGGGTCATGCGGGCGAAGAGCGCAAGACCTCGCTGCGCTGATAGAGAGGAGGACGATTCGTGGCACAGGAAGTAAAGGCTACGGCCAAATACATCCGTATCGCACCGCGCAAGGTTCGCATTGTGATGAACCTTGTGCGCGGCAAGAGCGTTGCTGACGCTCTCGCGATCCTGAAGTTCACGCCGAAGGTCGGCGCGGACGCCGTGGAGAAGGTGCTCCGCTCTGCTGTTGCAAATGCGGAGAACAACTTCGACATGGATGTGGATCGACTGTTCATTTCCTCAGCTTTCGTTGACCAGGGCCCGACCTTGAAGCGCATTCATCCGCGTTCGCGTGGACAGGCGTTCAAGATTTTGAAGCACACGTCCCACATCACGGTTGCCGTAAACGAAAAGTAATAGGAGGGAAACAGTTTGGGTCAGAAAGTAAATCCCCATGGCATTCGCCTTGGCATCGTCAAGGACTGGGATGCCCGCTGGTATGCAGACAAGGATTTCGCGCAGAATCTGCATGAGGACATCAAGATTCGCGATTACCTCAAGAAGAGCCTCCAGACCGCAGGTGTTCCCCGCGTGGAGACGGAGCGCAGCAAGAACCGTCTGAAGCTCACGATCCATACGGCAAAGCCGGGTATGGTCATCGGACGCGGGGGTTCTGGCATTGAGCAGATCAAAGAGGGGCTCAAGAACCTCACCGAGAAGCGCGTTGACATCAATATTGCAGAGATCAAGCAGCCGGATCTCGACGCGACGCTTGTCGCCGAGAACATTGCGGCACAGCTTGAGCGCCGCATTGCCTTCCGCCGCGCAATGAAGCAGGCGGTCGGCCGTACGATGCGTCTCGGCGCGAAGGGCATCAAGATCGCCGTCAGCGGTCGTCTCGGCGGTGCGGAGATCGCACGCCGCGAGTCCTATCGCGAGGGCAGCATCCCCCTGCACACACTCCGTGCAGACATCGACTACGGAACCGCTGAGGCTCATACGACGTATGGCCGTATCGGCATCAAGGTCTGGATCTTTAAGGGCGAGGTTCTCCCCGACAAGAAGCAGGCACCGAAGAACAATAAGGAAAGGAGCGAGGCGTAATGTTACTCCCAAAGCGTGTTAAGTACCGCAAGCAGTTCCGCGGACGCATGAAGGGCAAGGCACAGCGCGGCAACACAGTCAGCCACGGCCAGTATGGTCTCGTCGCTCTGGAGCCGGCATGGATCACGAATCGCCAGATTGAGGCTGCGCGTATCGCGATGACGCGTTACATCAAGCGCGGCGGCAAGGTCTGGATCAAGATTTTCCCGGACAAGCCGGTTACGGCGAAGCCGGCAGAGACCCGCATGGGTTCCGGTAAGGGCTCGCCCGAGTACTGGGTAGCTGTTGTAAAGCCGGGCCGCGTCCTCTTCGAGATGGACGGCGTGGCACGCGACGTTGCGGCAGAGGCAATGCGCCTTGCCGGTCACAAGCTCCCGATCAAGACGAAGTTCGTCGTACGCGAAGAATTAGAGGGCGGTGAAGTGAATGAAGGTTGATGAGATCCGCGGTCTGAGTGCCGACGAGCTCACGGAAAAACTCGCGTCGCTCAAGGAAGAGCTCTTTGGCCTCCGTTTTCAGCACGCCACCGGACAGCTCGATAACCCGATGCGTATCAAGGACGTAAAGAAGACGATTGCCCGCATCAAGACCATTCAGCGCGAGCAGGCAAACGCCTAAATCTAAATTACGGACATTTGTACAGATACGCAGAAGGAAGGAGGCTCACATAGATGAGCGATAGAAACGTACGCAAAGTGAGAATCGGCAAGGTCGTGTCCGACAAGATGGACAAGACCGTTGTCGTTGCTGTCGAGGAGCTCGAGCAGCACAAGATGTATAAGAAGCCGGTTAAGAAGACGGTGAAGTTCCACGCGCATGACGAGAAGAACGACGCGCACGTCGGCGACCGTGTCTCCATCATGGAGACGCGCCCGCTCTCCAAGACGAAGCGTTGGCGCGTGGTCGAGATCGTCGAGCGCGCGAAGTAAGGAGGAACAGAATCAATGATACAGCAGGAAACAATCCTGAATGTCGGCGATAACACAGGAGCGAAGGAAATCCTCTGCATTCGTGTACTGGGCGGCTCGTACCGCAAGTATGCCAACATCGGCGACATCATCGTCGCCTCCGTCAAGGCGGTAGCGCCGGGCGGCACGGTGAAGAAGGGCGACGTCGTCAAGGCGGTTGTCGTCCGCAGCGTCAAGGGACTGCGTCGTCCGGACGGTTCCTACATCCGCTTCGACGAGAATGCGGCCGTCATCATCAAGGACGACCACACGCCGCGCGGAACGCGTATTTTCGGACCTGTCGCACGCGAGCTGCGCGAGAAGGACTTCATGAAGATCGTCTCGCTCGCGCCCGAAGTTCTTTAAGGAGGAGGTGTTATTTTGTCGCTGGCAAAACTGAACGTCAAGAAGGGCGATACGGTCGTCGTTCTTTCCGGTAAGGATAAGGGTAAGCAGGGCAAGGTCATCGAGGCTCAGCCGAAGAAGGGCAAGGTCATCGTTGAGGGCGTGAACAAGGTGAAGCGTCACACGAAGCCGAGCCAGAGCGCACCGCAGGGCGGTGTCATCACGAAGGAGGCACCGCTGTTCGCATCGAAGGTGCAGCTCGTCTGCCCCGCGTGCGGCAAGGCAACGCGCGTTGCGCACCGCATCATCGGTGAGCGTAAGGTGCGCGCCTGCAAGAAGTGCGGCGAGCCCATCGAGCAGTAATCTTTAGCGGAAAGGAGGAATACGCAAAGTGGAAAGACTCAAGGAAAAGTATCAGAAGGAAGTTGCACCGGCTCTGACGGAGAAGTTCGGCTATAAGAACGTCATGCAGCTCCCGAAGGTGGAGAAGGTCATCATCAACATGGGCGTCGGCGAGGCTGTCGGCAACCCGAAGGCACTCGATGCCGCTGTGACGGATCTCACCGCCATCGCAGGTCAGAAGCCCCAGCTCACGCGTGCGAAGAAGTCGCTCGCTGCGTGGAAGCTCCGCGAGGGCATGCCGATCGGCTGCAAGGTCACGCTGCGCGGCACGCGTATGTACCAGTTCCTCGACAAGTTCATGAATGTCGCACTTCCGCGCGTCCGCGATTTCCGCGGGGTCAGCGAGAAGGCTTTCGACGGCCGCGGCAACTATGCCGTTGGTCTGCGTGAGCAGCTCATCTTCCCCGAGATTGACTACGACAAGATCGACAAGATTCGCGGCATGAACATCGTCATCGTTACGAGCGCGCATACGGACGAAGAGGCAAAAGAGCTCCTCCGTCTCATGGGTATGCCGTTCCGCGCGTAACGGGCTAGGAGGAACAACTGTGGCAAAGAAGGCAATGATTGAGAAGTGGAGCAAAGAGCCCAAGTTCTCGACACGCAAGTACAACCGCTGCAAGATCTGCGGACGTCCGCACGGCTACATCCGCAAATTCGATATGTGCCGTATCTGCTTCCGTGAGCAGAGTTACAAGGGCGCCATCCCTGGTGTAACGAAGGCAAGCTGGTAACAAAAAGTCAAAGGAGGATATCGATTCATGGCAATGACTGATCCTATTGCAGATATGCTGACCCGCATCCGCAACGCGAACTCGGTCTACCACGAGAGCGTGGCGATCCCCGGGTCGAAGGTCAAGACGGCAATCGCCGAGGTCTTGAAAAAGGAAGGCTTCATCAAGGACTACTCCTTCCAGGAGGACGGCAAGCAGGGCGTTCTCACCGTCACGCTGAAGTATGGAGCCAAGCGTGAGCACGTTATCTCCGGCCTGAAGCGCGTTTCCAAGCCCGGACTTCGTCAGTATGCAAAGCACGATGCGCTCCCGCGTGTCTACGGCGGCCTTGGCATCTCCGTGATCTCCACCTCAAAGGGGATCATGAGCGACAAGGATGCTCGTAAGGCGGGGCTCGGCGGCGAAGTTCTCGCATTCGTATGGTAATGCACAGGCAGGAGGTGTAACAATGTCAAGAATTGGAAGAGCACCGATTCACATTCCGTCTGGCGTTACCGTCACGGTCGGTGCGGATAATCTCGTGAAAGTGAAGGGCCCGAAGGGCGAGCTTTCGCGCGAGATCCATCCGGATATGAAAATAACCGTCGAGGAAGGTGTCGTAACCGTCACCCGTCCTTCGGACGATAAAATGCACAGGTCGCTCCACGGCCTTTCCCGCACGCTCATCAACAACATGGTGGTCGGCGTGTCGGAGGGCTTCACGAAGACCCTTGAGATCAGCGGCGTCGGCTACCGTGCGGCAAAGCAGGGCAAGAACCTCAATCTCTCGCTCGGCTTCTCGCATCCCGTTGTCGTTGTGCCGCCCGAGGGCATCACGTTTGAGTGCCCCTCTGCTACGGTCATCACGATCTCCGGCATTAACAAGGAAGACGTCGGCCAGGTAGCAGCAGAGATCCGCGCACATCGTGAGCCGGAGCCGTACAAGGGCAAGGGCATCAAGTACGCCGGAGAGCATGTCCGCCGCAAGGAAGGCAAAGCCGGCGCGAAGGGCAAGAAATAAGAAGGAGAGGAGTGACACACTGTGCTTATCAAGCAGGATAAGAATAAGGCGCGCCAGAAGCGCCATCTGCGCGTGCGCAATCACATTGCAGGCACTGCGGCACGTCCGCGCCTCAATGTATTCCGCAGCCTCAAGAACATCTACGCACAGATCATCGACGATGAAAAGGGCGTGACGCTCGTCTCCGCGAGCTCCAAGGACAAGGACTTCTCCCAGTACGGCGGCAACGTCGAGGCAGCAAAGGCAATCGGCGCTGCTGTTGCGAAGAAAGCCCTCGAAAAGGGCATCACCGAGGTCGTCTTTGACCGCGGCGGCTACATCTATCATGGCCGCGTCGCTGCTCTCGCTGAGGCGGCACGCGAAGCAGGCCTGAAATTCTAAAGGAGGGAAAGCATGGCTAGACATAACAACGAAAACGAGACGCCGGAGTTCGAAGAGCGTGTCGTATTCATCAACCGCGTATCGAAGGTTGTCAAGGGCGGCCGACGCTCCTCCTTCAGCGCACTTGTTGTCGTTGGCAACAAGAAGGGCAAGGTCGGTTTCGGTCTCGGCAAGGCCGCTGAGGTGCCCGAGGCAATCCGCAAGGGTGTCGAGGACGCAAAGAAGAGCCTGATCGAGGTTCCGCTGCGCGACGAGCGCACGATCCCGCATGAGATCACGGGCATCTTCGGTGCCGGCCGCGTGCTTCTGAAGCCCGCTGCCAAAGGTACCGGTGTCATTGCCGGCGGCCCTGCGCGTGCGGTGCTCGAGCTCGCGGGCGTGCGTGACATCCTCACGAAGTCGCTCGGCACGTCCAACCCGAACAACATGGTTCGCGCGACGATGGAAGGTCTCATCGGCCTCAAGAACCCCGCCGATGTGGCAGCACTGCGCGGCAAGACCGTGCGCGAGATTTTTGGCTGATAAGGAGGAACGAACATGGCAAAAGTCAGAGTAACGCTGACACGCAGCTTGATCGGTCGTCCTGAGACGCAGCGCAAGACTGTGAAATCGCTCGGACTGCGTAAGCGCAACTCCGTTACCGAGCTTCCCGACACGCCCGCCGTGCGTGGGCAGCTTCACAAGGTCTCCCACCTCATCACGGTGGAAGAGATTGCAGACTGAAGAGGGGAGGCAAACATCTATGAAACTGCATGAATTACAGCCGGCTGAGGGCTCGCGTGTCACGCGTAAGCGCGTTGGCCGCGGCATCGGCTCCGGCATGGGCAAGACCTCGACGCGTGGCATGAAGGGACAGAAGTCTCGTGCCGGCGGCGGTGTCCGCAGCGGCTTTGAGGGCGGTCAGATGCCTCTCTACCGTCGTCTCCCGAAGCGTGGCTTCAAGAACATCTGGGCAAAGACCTTTGCCGAGGTGAACGTTGGCAGCCTGAACTGCTTCGAGGATGGCGCAACGGTTGATCGCGTTGCACTCATTGAGGCGGGCATCCTCAAGAACGTTCGTGACGGTATCCGCATCCTCGGCGACGGCGAGCTTACGGCGAAGAACCTCACCGTTCGCGCACAGGGCTTTACGCAGGGGGCGGCAGAGAAAATCGCAGCGGCAGGCGGCAAAGTCGAGGTGATCTAAGGTGCTCCAAGCCCTTGGAAACATCTTCCAGATCCCGGAACTGCGGCAGAAGATCGTATTCACCCTCATCATGTTCGCCGTGTTCCGCATGGGGACGCACATCCCCGTGCCCGGCGTCGATCCGACGGCGATCGAGCAGCTCTTTGCGCAGGGAACCCTGTTCGGACT
This sequence comes from Centipeda sp. (in: firmicutes), assembly GCF_057271695.1. Lineage (NCBI taxonomy): Bacteria > Bacillati > Bacillota > Negativicutes > Selenomonadales > Selenomonadaceae > Centipeda > Centipeda sp. (in: firmicutes). Next base: position 15,038 of record NZ_DBHIVL010000036.1, on the reverse strand, counting down.
GCTCGATCTCTTCTCGGGTGGTGCGTTCAGTAAATTCTCCGTCTTTGCGATGAGCATTACGCCCTACATCAACGCAGCCATCATTATGCAGCTGCTCAACGTCGTTGTACCGACGCTTGAGCAGTGGTCAAAGGAAGGCGCGGAGGGGCACAAGAAGACAACGAAGGTCACGCGGTATCTTACGGTGGGACTCGCATTCTTTCAGGCGATCGGTATGTCCATCGGTCTCAAAAGTGCGATTCTCAACCCAAGTCCCGTGAACATCCTCATCATTGCTATTACGCTCACAGCGGGGACAGTGTTCCTGATGTGGCTGGGCGAACAGATCACGGCAAACGGTGTCGGCAATGGAATCTCTCTGATTATCTTTGCCGGTATCGTTGCGGCACTGCCGAAGAACATCGGCACGATCTATGCCTATGTCAAGGCGGGCACGATCAGCTACTTCAGCGTGTTCGCATTTGCTGTCATCGCGCTTGCGATGATCGTCTTTGTCATCCACATCGAAACGGGCTTTCGCCGCGTGCCGATTACATACGCAAAACGTCTCGTGGGCGGCCGCGTGGGGAGTGGACACTCGAGCCACATTCCGTTCAAGGTGAACCAGGCGGGCGTTATCCCGATCATCTTTGCCTCGTCGGTGCTCATGTTCCCGATTACGGTTGCACAGTTCATCGACATTCCGTGGGTCAAGACAGCGGCGGCATACCTCGAGTGGGGCAAACCACTCCAGACTACGCTGTACGTCCTGATGATTATCTTCTTCACCTACTTCTATACGTCGGTGACAGTGAAGATTCCGGATATGGCAGACAATCTCAAGAAATACGGCGGATTCGTGCCGGGGCTTCGTCCCGGACAGGCGACGGCGGATTATCTTGACTATGTACTCACGCGCATCACGCTCGCGGGGGCATTCTTCCTCGCATTCATCGCGGTGCTGCCAAACATGGTGGCAGGTGCGACGAACATTCAGGGCGTGTACTTCGGCGGCACGGCTCTTCTCATCGTTGTGGGCGTTGCCCTCCAGACGATGAAGCAGATCGAGTCGATGGTCGTCATGCGCCACTACGAAGGCTTTATGAAATAACGTAAGGAGATTGAGCAATGCACATCATTTTGATGGGGCCCCCGGGTGCCGGCAAGGGCACGCAGGCGGCAAACCTCGTAAAGCGATACGGTATCCTGCATATCTCCACGGGCGATATGTTTCGTGAAGCCGTGAAAGAGGGCACTCCGCTCGGCAAAGAGGCAAAGTCCTACATGGACGCGGGCAACCTTGTCCCCGATGAGGTGACAATCGGCATTGTGCGCGAGCGTCTCAGCAAGCCGGACTGCCAGAAGGGATTTATCCTCGATGGTTTTCCGCGCACGGTCGAGCAGGCGGATGCACTCACGGAGATTCTTGCCGATAACGGCATCAAGCTCACGGGCGTTCTCAACATCAACGTCCCGGCTGCCGATCTCATCGAGCGTGCCGTTGGCCGCCGGATCTGCAAGAGCTGCGGACATTCCTTCCATGTGAAGTTCAACCCGACGAAGGTTGAAAATGTCTGCGATGACTGCGGCGGCACGACCTATCAGCGTGCCGACGACAGCGAAGAGACCATGAAGAGCCGTCTTTCCGTCTATGAATCCTCCACGCGCCCACTCATCGACTACTACACGAAGGCGGGCGTCTACAAGGAGATCGACGGCAGACAGGACATCGCAAAGGTCGAGGCGGATCTCGCCGCCGTCCTTGAGGCGTAAAAGGAGCGAAAGGGAAGTATGTCAAAACAGGATGTCATCGAGGTAGAGGGAAGAGTCGTCGAGAAGCTTCCCAATGCGATGTTCCAGGTCGAACTTGAGAACGGACACGTCGTCCTAGCTCATGTTTCCGGAAAGATACGCATGAACTTCATCCGTATTCTGCCGGGCGACAAGGTAACCATCGAACTCACCCCGTACGATCTGACTCGTGGACGTATTACATATCGCTTCAAATAGTCCTGAAAAAACCTAGCAGGATCGAACGATCTGTGCTAGAATAGAAAAGATCGACTTGAACCTTGAATGTAAGGAGACGGAAGGAGGCAAGCGCAGTGAAGGTAAGACCGTCTGTCAAGAAAATCTGCGAGAAATGCAAGATCATCAAGCGCAAGGGCCGTGTCATGGTCATTTGCGAGAACCCCAAGCATAAACAAAGACAAGGATAAAAGGAGGTGCACTTATGGCACGTATTGCCGGTGTAGATTTGCCCCGTGATAAGAGAATTGAGATTTCCCTGACGTACATCTACGGGATTGGCCTGACGACCGCGAAGAAGCTGCTCGCGATCGCGAACGTGAACCCCGATACCCGTACGCGCGACCTCACGGAGGATGAAGTCGTCAGGCTTCGTGATGCCATCGACAAGAACGCCGTGGTGGAGGGCGACCTTCGCCGCGAAATTCAGATGAACATCAAGCGTCTCGTTGATATCGGCTGCTACCGTGGCCGCCGCCACCGTCTCGGCCTGCCTGTCCGCGGACAGAACACGAAGAACAATGCGCGCACGCGCAAGGGCCCGAAGAAGGCCGTCGCAGGCAAGAAAAAGTAAAGGAGGCTCGTAGAGGTGGCTGTTAAGAAAACAACACGTTCCAAGAAAAAAGTTCGCAAGAACATAGAGTCGGGCGTTGCACATATCAGCTCGACATTCAACAACACGATCGTCACGCTCACCGATAAGAGCGGCAATGCCCTCTCGTGGGCGAGTGCCGGCGGTCTCGGCTTCCGTGGCTCCCGCAAGAGCACGCCGTTCGCAGCACAGATGGCTGCAGAGACGGCTGCAAAGGCTGCGATGGAGCATGGTCTGAAGTCCGTCGAAGTCTATGTCAAGGGCCCGGGTGCAGGCCGTGAGGCGGCAATTCGCTCGCTGCAGGCTACCGGTCTTGAAGTCAACATGATCAAAGACGTGACCCCCATCCCGCACAACGGATGCCGTCCGCCGAAGCGTCGCCGCGTCTAACAGGAGGTGCATGAAACAACATGGCAATAGATAGAGTACCAGTCCTCAAGCGCTGCCGCGCCCTCGGTCTCGAGCCCGCCACCCTTGGCCGCTCGCGCCAGTCTACGCGCCAGCTGCGCCGCACGAACCGCAAGGTCTCCGAGTACGGACTCCAGCTCAAGGAAAAGCAGAAGGCAAAGTTCATCTACGGTGTCCTCGAGCGTCAGTTCCGCGGCTACTATGACAAGGCGAAGAAGATGTCGGGCGTCACGGGTGAGAACCTGCTGAGCCTCCTCGAGCGTCGTCTCGACAACGTCGTCTTCCGCCTCGGGCTTGCCAACACGCGCCGTCAGGCACGTCAGCTCGTCCGTCACGGCCATTTCACCGTGAACGGCAAGCGCGTTGACATCCCCTCTGCACTCGTTCGTGAGGGCGACGTGATCGAGGTTGCCGAGAAGAGCCGCGCGAGCGCGTTCTTCAAGGAGCTCAAGGAGAGCAGCAATGCCCTTTCCGCTCCCGCATGGCTGACCGCCGATCAGGCAAATCTGACGGGCACGGTCACGCGTTTCCCCCATCGTGAGGAAATCGACGTACCGGTCAACGAACAGGCCATCGTCGAACTCTACTCCAAATAATGAATGTGAATGTGTCTGCATTACGCGTTTATTATGGAGGAGGCACATAGATGACAGATATCGAGAAACCGAAAATCGAGATCGCAGAGATCAGCGAGGACGGACGCTACGGGCGTTTCGTCTGCGAGCCGCTCGAACCGGGCTACGGTACGACGTTCGGCAACAGTCTGCGGCGTATGCTGCTCTCCTCACTGGATGGAGCGGCGGTTACCTCCATCCAAATCGACGGCGTGCTGCATGAATTCTCCACGATTCCCGGCGTACGGGATGATGTGACGAGCATCGTGCTCGCGCTCAAGCAGCTCTGCATTCGTATGCAGGGGAGTGAGCCGCATACCATCCGCATCGAGGCGGTAGGGGAACGCGAAGTCACCGCCGCTGATATCGAATGCGGCAGCGACATCGAGATCCTGAATCCGGAACTTCACATCGCAACGCTGAACGCGACGGGCAAGCTCAAGATCGAGATGACCGTCGAGCGCGGACGCGGCTATGTACCGGCGGACAAGAACAAGAAGGCGGAGGACTCCATCGGCGTCATCCCCATCGACTCCATCTTCTCCCCCGTGCAGCGCGTCAACTACACAGTGGAGGATACGCGTGTCGGCAACGTCACCGACTACGACCGCCTCATCCTCGACGTGTGGACGAACGGCTCCATCCGTCCGGAGGAAGCCGTGAGCAAGGCGGCTGCGATTCTCGTCATGCACCTGCGCCTGTTCCAGAACATGGATGGCACAGTCATCGAGGAAGAGGAGGAAGTCCCGAACTTCCCGCCCGAGGAGGTCGACGACAGCGCGAAGGTGCTGGAGATGACCATCGACGATCTGGATCTTTCCGTCCGTTCCTTCAACTGCCTCAAGCGCGCCGGCATCAACACCGTTGCCGATCTCGCGCAGAAGACCGAGGACGACATGATGAAGGTGCGCAATCTCGGACGCAAGTCTCTGGATGAAGTGAAGAAAAAACTTGAGGAGCTTGGACTCTCCTTGAGACAGGAAAACGAATAACGATAGGAGTGGGAAACACATGAGAAAGCTCGGACGCAATTCCGCGGCCCGCAAGGCTCTCCTCAGGAGCATCCTCACATCCTTCTTCAAGTATGGACGTATTGAGACGACCGAGGCAAAGGCAAAGGAGCTCCGCTCTCTCGCCGACAGTCTCATCACGCTCGCCAAGCGCGGCGATCTCAGTGCGCGCCGTCAGGCTATCGCAGCTCTGGCAGAAGAGGATGTCGTGCGCAAGCTCTTCGGCGAAATCGCAGAGAAATACACGGATCGCAAGAGCGGCTATACCCGCATCTTGAAGCTCGGCCTCCGTCGCGGCGACGCCGCCCCGATGGCAATCATTGAGCTCGTGTAAGTGGCATCGTGAAAAACTCCCGGAACGAAAGTTTCGGGAGTTTTTTGTTGCGTTATGTGCTTGCCGTCGAATCCTGTGCGAGAATCGGCGCAAGTTCCTCCTCATCCTCGGTGACAAAGAGTGTTTTCTCGTTGATGAACCGGACGAATCCAGGGACGGCGCCTGAAGGTTTCTTGACGAAGCGGACAGCGGTGTAGTCGACGGGAATGTTCGAGGAGCCGCGTGCCTTACTGAAATGTGCGGCAATCTGCGCGGCAAGATGAAGTGTCTGCTCCGTCGGTGCGTCTCCGTTTGTCCGCAGAATGACGTGAGAGCCGGGGATGTCGCGGACGTGCAGCCAGATGTCCGTGGGGGCGGCGGTCTTAAATGTGAGTGTGTCGTTCTGGACATTGTTCTTGCCGACAAGAATAATGCTGCCATCGGGGGCGGTAAAGGAGAACGGATGTGCACGGCGGTCTTTGCTGCGCTTTGGCAGCTTTTCGTGGAGGTAACCCGAGGTAATCAGCTCGTCCTGTATCTCCGCAATCTCGGCAAGACGCGTGGAGGAGTCAAGGGATGCCTCGATGCTCTCAAGGTGGCGGATGTTCGCGATGCAGTGCTCCTGTTGGACAGCGAGCAGCTGTTGGGCACGCTTCAGTTTGTCGTATTTCTTGTAGTACGCCTGCATGTTCGAGATAATGCCGATGCGGCGATCGAGTGGAATCGTAATCGTTTCGCCTGTCTCGCTGTAGATGTTCGGGACGGTGATTTCATCGTCGGCGTGGTCACTGTACTGATACTGATAGGTCATCAGGTTGTCGGCATAGATTTTCTGCTCCTCGGCATTCTCAGCCGCTGCAATCTCTGTGCCGAGCTTGTCATATTTCTCGCGTGCGCGCGCGAGCTCGGTGCGTACGAGACGACGAAAGCGTTCGCGGTCGGGGATGACATAGCTGCCGAGGCGTTTGTCCGCGTCAATCATCAGTGCGCTGAGCGTGGGGTAGGAGATGCGTTGTGTATTGGGAAGTTCGCTGAGTGGAAATGCCGCCATCGCCGTAACTTTGCCGTTCTCGTCCAGACGCAGGGAGGGAACAGGCTCTTTCATCCATGTTCGCAGCTCACTGAGTGCGTGGGAAATCTCGGCAAAGTCCGCAGTGTCCAGTTCCGAGACGCAGATGTTCGGTGCAAGCCCCGCGAGAAAGCAGATCTCCTTTGCTGAGATGGGTCCAAAGCCGAGGACAGAGCCAATAAGGGCTTGAAAGAGTTTTGCCTCGCTGTCCGACTGTATGCGTGTGATGATGTCTGTGATATCTGCCGCAAAGAGATCATATTTGTCCTGTACGGGCGGGAGGGTGTAGGGAATGCCCTTGAAGACGGTGCGCACGCGGCTTGTATTCTCGCCGATGCGTCGAAGTGCCTCGGTGATGATGCCGTCCTCGTGGAGGATGATGTTGCTGTATTTGCCGATGAGTTCAAGGGTCAGCGTACGCGTTGTGATGCGCCCGCCGCCCGCGATTACGTCGATGTCGAGGTGAATGATGCGGTCGCGTCCCTCCTGCCGTACGGCGGCAATGCGTCCCGTTTCGAGCTGTTTCCTGAGGAGCATGACGAAGGTTGGCGGCTCGGCGGGATTCTCGGGCGCGCTCTCGATGAGATGCGCGGATGGGTTGCTTGCGTTCGTATTGATGTAGAGCAGACGGTTCTGTCCGGGCTGGCGCACGGAGAGGACGATGGACTGCTTATTCGGCTGATTGATTTTGTCGATACGCCCGCCTGTGAGTGTGTCTGCGAGTTCGCTGATGAGGGCGGACATGGAGAAGCCGTCAAGGCTCATGGTATTACCTCTTTATATTCTAAACGTATTCTTTTATATTCTACAGAAAATTATACACGTCAATCATACAATAGGCAAGCGCTGCGCCTTGCACACAAGGGCGTTTCATAGTACAATAACACGCAATAAGGCGGTGAATCGATGGAGTTTACAAAATGGCAGGGCTGCGGCAACGATTTTGTGGTCGTGGATTTTCTGGATAAAGAGCCGATTGACTTTGCGGCACTCGCGGTAAAGATGTGTGATCGGCATTTCGGCATCGGTGCGGATGGTCTGATGGTGGTCTGCCCCTCGGAGACGGCGGATGTGCGGATGCGTGAGTTCAATCCCGACGGGTCGGAGCCGGAGATGTGCGGGAACGGCATTCGCTGTTTCGCGCGGTATCTCTATGACTACGGGCGTATGAAAACGCAGCAGTTCACAATCGAGACGCTGGCGGGGACGATGGTGCCGCGTATTATTACGCAAGGTGGCACAGTGACGGCAATCGAGGTGGATATGGGCGTGCCTGTGCTCGAAGGGGAGAAAATCCCCGTAGCGGGCTTCGGTGCGGAACGTGTTATCGCGCAGCCGCTCATGGTGGACGGTACGGAGTACAAGATGACCTGTGTCTCGATGGGCAATCCCCATTGTGTGATCTTTGTGGACGATGCAGGGAGCTTCCCTCTTTCGGAACTGGGCGCGCAGTTCGAGAACCATCCCGCATTTCCGCGCAAGATCAATACGGAGTTCGTCGAGGTGAAGAGCCGTACACATGCGCGTATGCGCGTCTGGGAGCGCGGCGCGGGCATCACACTCGCCTGCGGTACGGGGACGTGCGCGACTCTCGTGGCGGGCGTGCTGAACGGTGTGCTTGACCGTGCAGCGGATATCGAGGTCGACGGCGGAATCATTCATGTGGAGTGGCGTGCGGACGGGCATATTCTTATGACGGGACCCGCTGAGCCGGTATTCACGGGCGTATGGCAGGGGAAACTATGAGTACATTGCGCAGGAGCATGACGGGCTATGGCGCGGGTACGGCGGAGACGCCGGACTACCGTGTCACAGTTGAGATCAAGGCGGTCAATCAGCGGTTTCTTGAGATTGCGCCGCATATGCCGCGTGCATTCGGTGCGTGGGAGAATGATCTGCGCGATCTCATTCGCACGCGTGTTGCCCGCGGCAAGCTCGATGTCTATGTAAATTTCGAGGATCGCAGTGAAAAGCAGTACGATGTCCATGTCAACGAGGGACTGGCGCGTGCGTACTATGCGGCACTCGGAAAGGTCGCCCGCGCAGTGGATGCACCGCTAAACGATGGCGTGCGGATGACGGCGGAGTATGATGGGGTGGTCTCGGTGTGTGAGCAGGCGGATATCACGGGCGCACGCACGGTGTTTCTGGATGCAGCGGCGCAGGCACTCACGGTACTCGATGCGATGCGGCTTACCGAGGGGGCACACATCGCACGCGATTTTGAGAAGCGGCTTGTACGGCTTGAGGAGCAGCGTGCACAGGTGAAGGAGATCGCACCGCAGATCGTGGCGGACTACCGTGCGCATCTCGCGGATGTTCTGGCGGAGTTCAAGGAAGTCACGCACGATGAAACACGCATTGTGCAGGAGGCGGCACTGTATGCTGACCGTGTGAACATCACGGAGGAGCTTGTGCGGCTTGCAAGTCATTTCGCTCAGTTCCGTGCGATCCTTGCCGAGGAGGAGCCGGTCGGGCGGCGGCTCGATTTTCTCCTGCAGGAGATCAATCGTGAGACGAATACGATTGGCTCGAAGGCGAACAATGCCGCCGCGCAGCAGATTGTTGTCGCGATGAAGAACGAGGTCGAGAAGCTGCGTGAGCAGGTACAGAATTTGGAGTGACGCATGGAGACTGTGAGTATCGGGTTCGGTGATATCGTCCTCGCGGGGCGCATGGTCGCCATCGTTGCACCGAACTCCATGTCGGTGAAGCGCATGGTGCAGGACGCACGGGACGCGGGGCGGCTCATCGATGCGACGTACAAGCGGCGGACGCGTGCCGTCATCATACTGGACAGCGGTCACGTTGTGCTCTCGGCACTCCAGCCGGAGACGATTGCGGGGCGCATGACAACGAAGGAGGCGGCAGAGTGAAAAAAGGACTTCTCATTGTAATTTCGGGTGCATCGGGCACGGGAAAAGGGACGGTCTGCAAGGAGCTGCTCGCGCGTGAGACAGACATTGCCTACTCCGTCTCCGCGACTTCGCGTGCCCCGCGTGAGGGGGAGCAGGACGGGCGTGAGTATTATTTCCGCACGCGCGAGGAGTTTGAGCAGATGATCGCAGCGGGGGCTTTTCTCGAGTATGCGGATGTGTACGGCAACTACTACGGCACGCCGCTTGCGCCAATTGAGGAGCGCCGTGCGGCAGGGGAGGACATCCTGCTCGAGATCGACACGCAGGGTGCACTGAACGTGATGGAGCGGTGCCCCGACGGGACGTTCATCTTTCTCCTGCCGCCGTCGCTTGAGGAACTGCGCCGTCGCATTACGGGGCGCGGGACGGAGTCGGAGGAGAGCCTTGCGCGTCGCCTTGCAGCGGCACGCGATGAGATTCGGCTCGGAAAGCGTTACCGCTATGCCGTGCTCAATGATACGGTGGAGGCGGCGACGGATCGGATTCAGACGATTCTCGCGGCGGAGCGTCTGCGTGCGGATATGGATCTTGCACAGTTTGAAATTTGAAGCCTTACGATGCACGCTCCACGCGAACGCTTAGTTACGCAAGTGATCGCGTGCTTATTCGCCTAAATACCTGCGGATTCCAAACGCGCTTCGCTTGAACGAATAAAATCCGCAGGGGGCGAAACGCACGCTTTCCTCACTTGCTCCACTAGGGTTCGCTTAGGAGCATTGCACCGTATCCTACGGTATGTAGAAAGTTATAGAGGTACAGCAATGAAGACGAATGTGGAAATCGGCATGGTCAACCCCTCGACGGACGAGCTGCTGACGAAGGTGGACAGCCGCTACGGCATGGTTGTGCTCGCGGCGAAGCGTGCGCGTCAGCTGCTTGAGGGCGATCCCGTGAAGTCCGAGCGCGCGCGTTCGACGAAGAATGTCACGAATGCGTTTGAGGAAATCGCCGAGGGCAAGATCAGCTATGACCTCTGCAAAGAGAGTGTCTGACGTGGCCGTACTCGCAGGACGGCGCATCGTCCTCGGTGTGACGGGCGGCATCGCCGCCTATAAGGCGGTGGAGATTGCGAGCCGTCTGAAAAAGGCGGGGGCGGATGTGCGCGTCATCATGACGCGGGCGGCGACTTCCTTTGTCACGCCGCTCACGTTCCGTGAAATTACGGGCGCGCCTGTCGCTAAGACGATGTGGGGCGAGCCGCATTATCACGTCGAACACATTGCACTCGCGGAGTTTGCGGAGCTTGTACTTGTTGCACCCGCCACGGCGAATTTCATCGCAAAGGTAGCGGCGGGCATCGCGGACGATATGCTGACGACGACGGTGCTCGCGACGCGTGCGCCGCTCTATGTTGCGCCCGCGATGAACACGGGGATGTGGGAGAACTCCGTCACGCAGGAGAATGTGCATCGTCTTACGGAACGTGGCGCGACTATCATTCCGCCCGCTGTGGGACAGCTTGCCTGTGGTACAACGGGAGCGGGGCGACTGCCTGCGCCGGAGGAGATCGTTCGCATTGTCGAGGAGCATTTTGCGCGTGTGCAGAGCCTTGCGGGGCGGCGCATTCTCGTAACGGCGGCGGGGACGGAGGAGCCGCTGGATCCCGTGCGTTTCCTCGGCAACCGTTCGACGGGGCGCATGGGCTTCGAGGTTGCCGCCGAGGCGGCGCGGCGCGGCGCGGAGGTTGTGCTGGTCGCGGGGCCGACACCGCTCGCAACACCTGTGGGCGTGCGGCGCGTCGATGTGCGGAGCGCGCGCGATATGTACGCAGCAGTACTCGCGGAATATGACGCTGTGGATGCGGTCATTAAGGCGGCGGCGGTCGCGGACTACCGTCCCGCAGAGATCGCAGCGCATAAGATCAAGAAGTCGGACGGCGAGCTGACGCTGACGCTCACGCGCAACCCCGATATCCTCTATGAACTGGGGCAAAAGAAGCAGCATCAGATCCTCATCGGCTTTGCGGCGGAGACGCAGAACGTCGCGGAATATGCACGCGGGAAACTCGCAAAGAAGAACCTCGACTTTATTGTCGCGAACAATGTCGCGGAGAAGGATGCGGGCTTCGGTGTACCGACGAATCATGTGCAGATCTTCTATGCGGATGGACGCGCCGAGGATCATCCACTGATGGCGAAGGCAGAACTTGCGGGCGTGATTCTAGACAGGTTGGAGGAAGTCCTGCGAAAATAGTCCTTGACAACGCGCCGTGCATTCGTTACAATGCAACGTATAGAAGAGAATATACCTCATCCAGAGCAGTGGAGGGAATGGCCCGATGAAGCTGCGGCAACCATGGCGCATGAGCCAACGGTGCCAATTCCTTTAGGCAGAGCGCCTATGAGATGAGAGCGGCGATAAAAAGTCTCCCTTGTCTTAACGGGGAGGCTTTTCTTGATGAGGTTTTCTTTGCTCAAGTATCTTTTACGAACTAAGGGAGGTTCCAAATGAAAAAAATGCTCTTTACGTCCGAGTCCGTCACCGAGGGGCATCCTGACAAACTTGCTGACCAGATTTCGGACAGCATTCTGGATGCGATCCTTGCACAGGATCCGATGGGACGCGTTGCGTGCGAGACACTCGTCACGACGGGACAGGCGCACGTTGTCGGTGAGATTTCGACGACGTGCTACGCGGATATTCCGAAGATCATCCGCCAGACCGTGCGTGAGGTCGGCTATACGAATGCCAGCTACGGCTTTGATGCGGACACCTGCGGCATCCTCGTCTCGCTCGACGAGCAGTCGCCGGACATCGCGCAGGGCGTCAATCAGGCAATCGAGTCCCGCGAGGGCGATATGGATGCGGCTGAGGCGATCGGTGCGGGCGATCAGGGCATGATGTTCGGCTACGCGACGAACGAAACGCCCGAGTATATGCCGCTTACGACCGTACTTGCGCATAAGCTTGCACGCCGTCTGACGGATGTGCGCAAGAACGGCACGCTCAAATATCTGCGTCCCGACGGCAAGACACAGGTTACGGTTGCTTATGAGGACGGAAAGCCCGTCTATGTCGATACCATTGTCATCTCGACGCAGCACGACGAGGCGGTTGATCTTGCGACGATCCGCAAGGATATGATTGAAAAGGTCATCAAGGAGATCGTTCCCGCAGAGCTTCTGCGTGCAGAGACGAAGTATTTTGTCAATCCGACGGGCAAGTTTGTCATTGGCGGCCCGCACGGCGACTCCGGGCTCACGGGGCGCAAGATCATCGTCGATACCTATGGCGGCTGGGCGCGTCACGGCGGCGGCGCGTTCTCGGGCAAGGATCCCACGAAGGTTGACCGCAGTGCGGCGTATGCAGCACGCTATGTTGCAAAGAACATTGTCGCGGCGGGGCTTGCGGATCGCGTCGAAATCCAGCTTGCGTATGCCATCGGCGTTGCGCATCCCGTCTCCATCATGGTCGACACGTTCGGCACGGGCAAGATCGACGAGGAGAAGATCGTCGCACTCGTACAGAAGACGTTTGACCTGCGTCCTGCGGGCATCATCAAGATGCTTGACCTGCGCCGTCCCATCTACCGCCAGACAGCGGCATACGGGCATTTCGGACGGACGGATATTGACCTGCCGTGGGAGAAGACGGACAAGGCAGAACTGCTAAAGAAGGAAGCCAGTCTGTAAATTACATAGATACATAAAGATAAAGGCTGTTACACGAGGTTTTTCAACTTCGTGTAACAGCCTTTTGTGCTGTCAATTTACTTTTTCGGTTTCAAACCAATCGTCAATTCATTCACTATCGGCGGGCGCTCTCCGAATTTCCGCACAACGATTGCTCCTGTGAGCGTCAGCAGCAGCGTCGCCGCATACATCGCAAGTGCAAGCGGCGCAGTGAGTACATAGCCTTGCCCATGAATCGCCATCAGCAGATAGGTAATCGCAACGGGATGTGCAAGATAGATAAAATATGAGTGTTTTCCGAGGAGTTGGAACGCATGCCCGAGGGCATTCTCGGTCCCCAGTCGCGTGAAGAACGCAAAGAGTGCGAGCGTTGCGCCGATCGTGTAGAAAATGCCGAGCGGTGAGAGTTGATGCGCCGTGTAGATGCCCTCCAGCGGCGTGTAGCCGTCCACGAGGATGAGCTTGTAGTACCACGCGAGGAGTGCGCCGAGACTGACGATGCCGAGCGCATAGAGGCACTTTGTATTGCGCTCCATCCATACGCGGAACGCATTGAAATGGAGCGCGACATACCCACCGAGCAGGAAGATAAAGACGTAGTGCATCACCCAGTAGTTCAGGCGGTAGAAGAGCAGTGCACGCAGCAGCGTCCCTTCGGGAAGCCCGTAGACATAGAGGTTGAATGCCGTGCTGAAACTCGACCAATAGTCGAATGCAATTTGCAGGACGAGAATCCCCGCAAGCAGCGGCAGGGTCATACGCGCAAGCAGGACGCGCCAAAGTGGCATCAGCAGGTAGAACCAGATCAGGATCACCATGAAGTAGAGCTGGTACTTCGCATTTCCAAAGAAGAGAATCCCCGGCAGTGCCGTGAGTGGCGGGAAGCCAACCCCGTAGGCGTATGCGTCATGAATCAGGTAGAAGAGTGACCATACGAGGTAGGGGATCATGACCGCACGCCCACGTCGCACGAGGAAATCCCGATAGGAAAACGGTGCGGTCGGTGACTGTCCGTACAGCAGTCCGAACGCAGAGATAAAGAAAAAAATCGGTACGGCAAAGCGCGTACCGATGTCAAAAAGCGCCACAAGATGAATGTTGGGCGACGGATTCGCGAGGTACTCCGCGCCGATGTGGATGCCGATTACGCCCATCATCGAGATGCCGCGAATCGCCTCGACCGCGGAGACCCGCGCCCGTTTACTCGATGACATAGGCGATATTCACCGATGCTTCAAAAGAGAGCTCACCTGCCGAGATCGGCGTCGCGGCATCGTACGCCTCCTTTGCCATCATCATTGGCATATAGTTGCGCGGCGTGTGGGACTGCGTATCTGCATAGACATTCAGAATGCGGACAATGCGTACCCCCAGCGCGCGTGCCACGGCATCTGCCTTGCTGCGTGCATCACGCGCGGCATCGGCAAGCGCGGCGTTCTTCGCGGCATTCGGGTCGCTCGCAGAGAATTCGAGGGAATCCACGCGATTCGCGCCGTTTGCGAGTGCCGTATCAATCACCTTGCCCACATTCGTGAGATTCCGTACCTTGACGACGACTGCATTCGTTACCGTATAGCCCGTCGTGACGCTGCGGCCGTTGTCCTTCACATCGTAGATCGGCGAGAAATCATAGCGCGTGGTCTGGATGTCGCGTTCTGCAATGCCGAGGGACTTTAGCGCATTCTGCACACGCGTCGCCTGTGCGGCATTGTCTGCGTGCGCCTTCGCCGCGTCCCTTGCCTCCGTTACGACCCCGAGTGTGACCTCTGCCATATCCGGTGCGATCTGAGCAGAGCCGACCCCGCTCATCGTCAGCGTCGAGACGGCCTCCTCGGCGGATGCTGTTCCCGTCGGAATCACCAGTGCGAGCGCAAGCACTGCCGCACTCAGGAATGTACCAAATGAAAAATGTTTCATGGAACCCCTCCGTTCTTTAGAGCAGAACACCTACAACTGTGTCCATTATAGCATAATCCCGCAGAAGTTCAATGAAATGGGCATTAACCGAGTTCAGCGTACAGCTGCTCGTTGTACTTCTTGGCCGCCATGTATGCCCAGATCGCACAGATCGGCCATGTAAGGAACACACCGAATCCGAGTGTGAAGATCCCGATTACAATGTTGACGAGAAACATGATGAGTGCGCCTTTGAGTGTCGCATAGCACATGCCGAGCGGACCAAAGAAGAATCCGAGACCAGCGGCAAGCCCGACATTCTTCGTTGATTTTACAATAATCATCTGCGGCTTCTGCGGTGAGTTCTGTTCCTGTTCCATAATGCTATCTCCCTTTCTCCTATAACACAAAATGATAACAATTACCTGCAAGAGTATAATTGAAAAATCTGTGCTTGCAAATAGGAGAGTAGTCCTGTTTCTGAAAAGACCGGATTGCGATTCTATGACGGATTTGTTACAATGATCTAAGGAATCGCTGATAAAATGAAGTCCGTCAGATTGGCGTAGATTTTTTCGT
>NZ_DBHIVL010000035.1:0-23801 GCF_057271695.1 Centipeda sp. (in: firmicutes) | reverse complement strand
ACCATAATGTTGCCTCTCTCTCGTCGTGTTGCTGTTTTCCTCTATTGTAATATTTCGGAGCTCAATCGTGCAACAAAAGAATTTTTCAGTGTTTCCTTAGATCACCCGCAAGATCATCCTCACCTGCGAGCGCGTGCTCCGCGCCCGTAAGCCAATCACGCGCGGCGCGAATCGACTTCGCACGTTCCCTGCGATCTACGTCCATCGCCGCTCCCCCTTCCCGAGATTATACTACACTCCATAGGACAGATTCAAGAACCCAAAGTTAAGGAAGCACTGATAAATTCAGCCACGCCATCTTGACGCATCTTTTTTGCCCGAACTTTGTCGGCAAATCCTCCACATAGCTTTGGCTATGCGTCCGGTTTGCCTCCTTGTTCGGACGAAAAAATCTACGCCAATCTGAGGGTCTATTTTATCAGCGATTCCTTAGTCCTTCGCCCAAGCTTCAGCCATGAGATCCTCATAGACATCCTCAAGCTGCTTCACGAGAATTGGAAGAAGCGTATTGATCATGCGGCTGTCAAACGTCTCATCAGCAAATGGGATGCAGATATCGAGATAGATGCTTCCGTCCTCACGGAGGTAGTACTTGAAGATCTTATACTCCGCATTGAGCGTATTGAGGTAGCCCTTGATGCGCTCGACATTCTTCGCGTTGATGCCCGTCGCAACCTGCGTGCGGATGATCGTGAAGAAGCTGTCGTCGATAAAGATCGCCATCGGCATGATCTGTCCCTTCGCCTCAATGCGCGAGCGGAAGATCGTCGTATGGAACTCATCGGCAAGTGTGTCCGACTCAAAGAAGTTGATGTCGTTTTCCTTCAGAAATGCTTGGAATTTCTCTGCCTTCGAAGCGCCCTCGGGAGCAGCTGCCTCCACTGCCTCTGCCTGTACGTCTTTCTCTTCGTTCTTCGCCATGTGTATAGTTCCTCCCTTATCGTATGAGAACGGGAATCCCCGTCTGATCTGCGACTATTGTATCATATATATTTTTTTTTGCAAGGAAAACCGCCGTACAGTCGTACGGCGGCTCAAAGTCATCATTTACTCAGAGCGTTCTCTTACGCAGGATGAATGCGCGAACAAAAAGTGCTGTGAAGAGAATTGCAAAGCCAATGCCGGCCGGATAGGTGATGTTCGTCGGCAGACCGAATCCCTCGGGAGCCTGCATGAGGTAGGTCGTCGTGACCGCCGACATAAAGATCGCTGGCACGAGTGCTACAACGTAGGCATACGAGCCCGGCTTATGCAGGTAGAGATATGCCGTGCCCATCCAGAGCGTAATCATCGCGAGCGTCTGGTTCGCCCACGAGAAGTAACGCCAAATGATCGAGAAGTCCATCTGCGAGAGAACAAGACCGATGCCGAGCATCGGAACAGCAATGAGAAGGCGCTTCGGAGCCTCCTTCTGCGGAATGTTGAGCCAGTCTGCGAGTGTCAGACGTGCCGAACGGAATGCCGTATCCCCCGAGGTGATCGGGCAGGCGATGACACCGAGCATCGCGAGAACTGCGCCGATGCTCACGCCGCCGATGCCGACAACCCCCATGAAGCCGTTGCAGATCTCATAGACGACACCGCCGGGGCCTGCTTCCTTGAGTGCCGCACCGAGCCCTGACGTGCCATCGTAGAAGGTCGCTCCGGCAGCAGCCCAGCAGAGTGCGATGATGCCCTCGGCGACCATTGCGCCGTAGAACACGGGACGCCCCATGCGCTCATCCTTGAGGCAACGCGACATGATCGGCGACTGGGTCGCATGGAATCCCGAGACCGCACCGCAGGCGACTGTGATGAAAAGCAGCGGCCAAATCGGCAGCTGTTTCGGATGCAGATTCTCAAGCGTCATCTCGGGCATAACGTGTCCGCCGACACCGAAGAGCATGCCGCCCATGATGCCGAGCGCCATGACGATGAGACAGATGCCGAAGATCGGATAGAAGCGCGCGATGATCTTATCGATCGGCAAGAGCGTGGCGAGCGTGTAGTAGATGAAGATCACGGCGAGCCATAGAAGCATCTCGAAGCCCGTGAGCTTAGAGAGCAGCATCGCGGGTCCCGTCATGAAGACAACACCGACGAGGACAAGCAGAACAATCGAGAAGATACGCATGATCTGAAGCATAATATGCCCAAGATTCTTGCCGACGATCTCGGAGAGACTCTTGCCGTCCTCGCGGAAGGAAATCATGCCCGAGAGATAGTCATGTACACCGCCCGCAAAGATCGTACCGAAGACAATCCAGAGGTAGACGCTCGGTCCCCAGAGCGCACCTGCGAGCGCACCAAAGATCGGGCCAAGACCAGCAATGTTGAGCAGCTGGATGAGGAACACCTTCCACGTCGGCAGAGGGATGTAGTCCACTCCATCCTCGAGCCGAATCGCAGGGGCAACCTCCCCTGTACGTCCAAACGCTCGGTCTACAATTGCCCCATAAACAATGTAGCCCACGATGAGCGTTGCAAGAGCACCAAGAAATGTAACCATTCGTTGTCACTTCTTTCTTTAGTACATATATAAAATTACATGCCGGAAATTCCGGCGCCCCATTCCCTGCCCTCCTTTCTGAAAAGTCAAGGAATCGCTGATAAAATGAAGTCCGTCAGATTGGCGTAGATTTTTCGTCCTGTCAAGGAGACAAACCGGACGCATAGCCAAAGCTATGTGGAGGATTTGTCGACAAAGAGAGGGCGAAAAAGATGCGTTAAGATGGCGGTACTGAATTTATCAGTGCTTCCTCAAAGAAGCTCTCCCAAATAAGTCCCTAAAATAGAAAATGGGCTTCTTTGCGTTCATCATATCACAAGTTACGCCCCTTGTCTAATACTTCGTATGTGCTATAATGGGCAATACATTGATTGCTATGGAGGCATGATTTATGGGACTTGATATTCTGCTCTTTCTTTTACTCGGGCTGTTTGTCGGCACATTCGGAACGCTCGTCGGCATCGGCGGCGGGCTGATCTGCGTACCGATCTTCATCTTCTTCCTGTCCGACGGAGGCATCTATCCGTATTTCCACACGGCGGCACAGATCACAGGCACTTCGCTTGTCATTGTGTTTGCAAACGCTCTCTCGGGGACGCTCGCCTACATCCGTCAGCAGCGCGTCTACTTCCCCGCCGCCGTACCATTTGCGCTCGCAACCCTGCCGGGCGCATTCCTCGGCTCGTATATCGTCGACGACTTTACGGGGCCGATGCTCTACGCATCCTATGGCACGTTCCTTCTGGTGATGGCGTCGCTTATGTATTGGAACGCGACGCACAAGAAGCACACGGATGTTCACACACTCCCCGCGAATTTTACGTTCAACCGCTCGCTCGGCATTGGATCGAGCGCGGGTGTCGGCTTCATCTCGAGCATCTTCGGTATCGGCGGCGGTGTGATTCATGTGCCGCTCATGGTCTACCTGCTCGGCTTCCCCGTGCACATGGCGACGGCGACCTCACATTTTGTTCTCGCCTGCTCGGCAGCATTCGGCATCATCAGTCATGTCTGGCTCAACCATGTAGTCTGGACACCTGCCATCTGCATCTCCATCGGTGCTGCCGTCGGTGCCCAGATCGGTGCTGCCATCTCGCAGAAAACGAAGTCCAAGGTCATCCTCGTCCTTCTCTCTCTTGCCATGTTCTGTCTGGGGCTGCGCCTGATCTGGATGAGCGGGATGTTGTAAACCACAAAACGAACGTAAAAAAGAATCGCCCCATCATGAGGCGATTCTTTTTTGGTCTCTCTGTACTCGGATCAGAGCGGTTGGAAGCCGTGGCGTGCGCCCTCGGCAGACTCGATTGCCTGATGTGCCAGGTCAATCGCGAGCCCAAGGGTACGCATGATCTTGTCGGGGTTATGGAAGCCCATGCCGTTCTCGGCGGCGACCCAATCCCAGTACCACTGTGCTTCGCGAATCTTCGCGCGTGCATCTTCAAGTGCTGCATCGGGCACGCCCGCATCCATCGCAGCCTTGACCGTGCGGTGTGCGCGTGCAACGGTCTGTCCCGCGATACGCTGGAGTTTGAACGTGTTGTCATGGATGGTCTTGACGCGTGCAACGAGGGTCTCCTCGCTCTCGTCATGACACTTCAGACAAGACTGCTGCGTGGTCTTCAGCGGGCTCGTCATCCAGTGCGAGGTGTACTTCTTGCCGCCGTCACGCATATAGGGCATGTGGCAGTCCACGCAGGTAACACCGGCATCGGCATGGACACTCGTCGCCCACGTCTCGAACTCCGGATGCTGCGCCTTGAGCATCATCGTCTTGGAGTCGGGGTGCATCCAGTCACCCTTGAATCCGCCTGCCTGTCCGGACTGATAGTACTGATACTCGGACTCGGCATCCAGACCGTTCTCGTATGGATGTGCGACACGACCATCCTCGGCGGTGAAGTAGTACTCTGTATGACACTGCGAGCACACATAGGCACGCATCTCGTTATGCGTCGCCGCATTTACGTCCACACCGCGCTTTGCCATCGACTCAATGAAGCCCTGCTGATATACGCGCAGCTCCATCGTCTCGGGATCGTGGCAGGTCGAGCAGCCGAACCACTCGTCCATCGTGATGGGAGCCGCAACTTCATCAAACGGCTTCGATGCATACGCCCATCCACCTTCTTTGAAGTACACATCATAAACATACGAACCCTTGCACTGTAGACAACTCCCCTTCTGTCCCGGAAGCCTCTTCGTATGCAGGAGATCGTAGCCCGCATACGTATGCCCTCGGTCGTCGTCATACTGGATGGCAAACTTATAGCCCTTAAAGTTCTCAAGCATCTCGGGCTGGTGCTCCAGATGACTGTTGCCCTCCATGCTGCCGCCGTAGCCTGTGGGCGACGGAGATTCCTCATTGTTTTTCATGAATGAGTTGTACTGGAGCGGGTAAGCATCCTTGTACGCCTCTTTGCCGATCTTGGCAGCGGTATCGCCCTGGATCTGCACGCGTTTGATGCTGTCATCGTTCGGGTGTGCGCCGATGCGAACAGCGACAAATCCAAAGAACAGGGCACAGACGCCGGCAACACCTGCGATGATTTTCTTTCTGTTACTCAACTCTTATCCCCCCTTCTAAAGGATTGGAACCATGCGGCATACCACTGTGACACTTCGTACAATTTGCATTTCCGTCCTTGCCCCTGTCCAGACATACCGCCCCCATGGTCGATGTATGGCAGCGCAGACAGTTGGCATTCACGATATCCCGTCCGTGATCGGAGATCTTGATATGTACGGGATAGTCGTTCAGTACCTGATGGAGCGTGTCATGCATGCCTGTCTTGCCCTTTTCAAAATAGTAAACGGCAATATTGTCGTGCGGCAGATGGCACTCCACGCAGGCGATGTCCGCATGTGTGGACATGGCATGTGTCTTTGCCTCGTGCTGCATGGCATGGCACATGCCGCAGAACTTCGGCGACGCCGATGCCTTGTCCATGAGCATACCGCCGCCGACGGCGAACAGTCCCACGAGAAACGCACCGATGATACAGCGCAGCGTATGCTCCTTTGCATACTGCTTCAAATTCATGTGTCCTTCCTCCCTTCTATGATTTCTCACTCAGACCGCTTTTCCGATCCACCTCCTTTGACGGGACTTACCACCTGTGTGGCTGCCAGGAGACCACCGACAGTCACAAGAACACAGGCGAGCCAAAGGATGGAGATACCGGGCTTCGTACTGACCGAGGCAGGAACGGGAAGTGCCGCCTCCTCTGCCACAGAGGGCAGGATCTCGATCCGTATGTCGCGTTCATCCGCCGAGACCCCCGTGAGACGAATGCGGAACTTGCCATTCATCACCTCGATCGGCTGGGATGTCCCGCCCGTCTCCGTCGCAAGGATCGTGGGTGCGGCATCATCGACCTCCTCGCCGTCCGTGAGCGCGATCTGCGCCGTGACGAGGGTCTTGCCGCCGCCCTGCGGCTCAAACGCGATGGATTCGTAGCGGTAGGCATAGTCATTGATCCCCATGATGGTCTTGCCGCGGCGGAGAATCAGCTCGTCACGCTCTGCCGAAGTCGGCGACGGCGCAATGTAGAGATCGCCCGTCATGCTGCGTGCAATCGCAGGCTCACGCGCCGCATCCTCACCGTTTGCACGCAGCTTCGTCACCGCCTCTGAGACCGTGCCGTCCACCTCATAACGGTAGGACTTCTCCCTGCCGCTCTCGGCAAATGTCTGCCCTCGATAGATGACCGTATGCCCGTAGATCTCCTGCGGCGCATCGGGCGTCAGCGTGACGGTGGTCGTCTGACTGCCTGTCCCCGAGAGGATGAAGGCAAGGAGCGCAAGCCCCGCGCCCACGTGGGCAATCATGCCGCCAAGTCCGATCTGACGATAACGATAGCCCGCAATGGCAGCCGCAACGGCAAGCAGTGAGAACGTCGAGAGCAGGACCGACATGACATCCGTGACATGGGTGAGCCCCGCGAGCACACCGCCCAGTACCGAGAACACAAAGATCCAGACGGGACGCTGTGCACGTCCGCCGCCGTACGGCATCAGCACGCCGAGAGCCATCAGCAGAGCAAACGGAATCGCAATGGGCAGCGAGGTA
Organism: Centipeda sp. (in: firmicutes); assembly: GCF_057271695.1. Taxonomy (NCBI): domain Bacteria; kingdom Bacillati; phylum Bacillota; class Negativicutes; order Selenomonadales; family Selenomonadaceae; genus Centipeda; species Centipeda sp. (in: firmicutes). The sequence continues at coordinate 17,244 of NZ_DBHIVL010000035.1, read as the reverse complement.
CGCACATAGTAGCTCGTGTCGACCGCCGCACTCTCTCCAACCAGAGCCGAGATCAGCGGCATGGACATTCCGAAAAACACGATAACGACAATGAATACGAGGAGGAGCATCCCGAGCAAAAGGAGGAATGCACGGCTGCGGTGCTGCTCGTAAAGTGCCCCCTTCGGCAGACGCTCAATCCGTGCGATGAGTACGCAAAGCCCCGCAAGGAGTACCAACGCATTTGCAAGCGCAATGTAGAAGCCGATGTCCGAGCCCGCGAACGAGTGCACGGAGAAATCACCGAGAATGCCGCTGCGCGTCAGGAACGTCCCATAGAGGACAAACGCATAGGAGAAGATGGATGCGAGGTGCACGAGGTAGTATGCACCGCGCCGCTCACGCGCAACCGCAATCAGATGGAGTAGAACACAGGCGAGCAGCCACGGGACAAGTGAGGAATTCTCCACGGGATCCCAACCCCAGTAGCCCCCCCAGCCGAGTACCTTGTACGCCCAGTACCCGCCGATGAAGATGCCGGCACCGAGGAACGCCCATGCAATGAGCGTCCAGCGGCGCATCGGAGCGAGGAAGCCTCCGTCCATCGGTGCCTTTATCATGCTCTCAAGCGCATAGGCAAATGGCACCGCGAGCAACGCATAGCCGACGAAGATGATCGGCGGATGCACCGCCATCCACGGATCCTGCAGCAGCGGATTCATCCCATGCCCATCGAGTACAATCGTCTCGGCGGGAACAAACGGGCTTTTGATGAGAACGAGGAAGGCGAGGACGGCGGTGAGCATCTGATAGATGCCGCGCCCTGTTGCCGTCATGCGCCCTTCCTGCGCCAATATCATACCGATGACGGCGTGGATCACGAGCCAGAGCAGGAACGAGCCCTGCTGCCCCGCCCAGAACGCCGAGATTTTATAAAGAAGAGGCAGGTCTATGGACGAGTAGCTGACAACGTAGCTATAGCTGAAATCATCGGCGAGAATAACGGCAAACAGTGCTGCTGCCGCGCCGACCGACATAAGTCCTGTGAAATACGCACAGATTTTGCTTTGACTATATTTCCCCTGCATGTCCAAGAGCATGGCAGCGAGGGCAAAGAGCAGTACACCCCCTACGAGTAGCGTTCCGATCATACCTGAACCTTTCCTTGTTCCGCTTCGTATTTCGACGGACATTTGATGAGCAGCTTGTCCGCAACGAAGGCATCCCCTGTATATTTCCCAATTGCAACGATGTGATACGCCTCATCAAACGTATCGGGCTTAATCCCCTTATAGCGCACGAGCATCTTCTCCCCCGTCTCCTCGTCTGCAATGGAGAAGACAAACATCTCGTTCTCCATGTGCGGCTCGACGGTGTCATCGGGCAGCCCTTTGACCTGCACATTCCGCTGAGACGTGCGCGCCTCCGCAATGCCGACGTAGGGTGTCACCGAGTCCGCGAAGAAGTACCCTGCATATCCGATAAATCCAAGAATCAGTACCACAAAGAAATATTTACGCATGACGCTCCCCCCGTTTCATCAGCCAAACATACATGAGTGTCACATCGAGCAGCGACAGCATCAGCGTCGCAAGCATGACGGCATCCATATCGAGCCGCCCTGCCCCGTTGAGGACAGGCGACGGATGCAGCGAGAAGAACATCCGCGGCAGGATAAAGACGAGAAACGGCACTGCGATAAAGGAGAAGAGTGCGTAGACCGCCGACGAGGAGGCGCGTGCACGCTCATCCCGCATCGTCATACGGAGTGTCACATATGCCCCATAGATGAGGAGCAGAACGAAGATCGTCGTCTGCCGCGGATCCCAGTTCCAGTACGCCCCCCATGTGAGCTTTGAGAAGACTGCCCCGCTCCCCGTGGCGAGGAGTGTAAAGACGAGTCCGAGCACCGCAGAACGTGCACTTCTCGCATCAAAGCGCAGCTCACGAGTTTTCAGATAGCGCGCGCCCCAGTAGGCGGCGCAGAAAAACGCAATGACCGAAACCCACGCACATGGGATGTGAAAGAATGCAATACGGACATAGTCGCCCAACCCCTGCGCAGGTGGAACCAAGAAAAAGACAGCGTACAGAACCGCCAGTGTCAAAACACCGATCACTCCCGCAAGCATTTTCCCCTCCAACCTAACTCTCAATCCAGAGAGAATCAAACAACATCGACGCGCCCACGGTGAGCGCCATATCGTAGATCATCATGCCGCCGAGCAGTGCCATCTCCCCCTCCCCCGCCGTGAGCGCAATCGCAGGCAGGAGAATCGGCAGCATGGACGGAAGCAGCAGGATGGGAACGAGCCCCCCGCGCACGCTTGCATTTGCGGCAACCGCAGCGAGCAGCGTATCCGCCGCCGCCATGCCCCATAGCCCAAGAAAAAGCGTTGCAAAAAACACAGCATCGGGAACAAACGGTGCATCCATCAGGACGAGGACGAGCGGCACGACAATCGCCGCAAGAACCACAAGTGTAATCAAGTGCGCAGCCATCTTGCCGAAGAGCACCGCCTGTGCCGGAACGTAGATCCGAAGAAACAGGAGCGTCCCTGCCGCCGCTTCCTCCGCAAAGAGACGCTCTCCCTGCAGCGTCGCCGCAAAGAAAATCACGATCCAGAGGAGTGCCGCCGTCAGCCGCGCATCCGTCAGACCGCCCGCGAGCGACATGCTCATGAAAGCAATCACGGTCAGTGCGAACATCCCCATCGTCACATAGCCGGCGCGATGTCGAATGCCGTCGAGGAGCTCCTTATAGGCAACTCTGCGCGCCGCCTCAAAGTTCGACACACGCATCCGCCGCCTCCCTTTCCGCGCGATCGTTCGTCGCCCACAAAATGAGCCGCCCGCGCTCCGCCGCTGACCGCACCTCATGCTGAAGGAGCGATTGGCCGCGCTCATCAAGCGCAAGCCCCGGCTCATCGAGCAGCCAAATCGGAGCATCGACACCAAGAAGTACGGCAATCCGCACACGCTGGCGCATCCCCGTCGAGAGCTGCCCCACCATACGCGGCAGAACCTCTGCGGGCAGTCCGACACGCGCGAGAAGCTCCTGCAAATATGCCTCCTCACATGAACCCCCGCGTGCGGAGAGCAGAAAACTGAGATTCTCCCGCACCGTCAGACGCGTATACATCTCCATCTCCGGCGTCGCCATCGCGAGTAGGCTGCGATAAGCCGCTCCGCTCACAGGAGCACCATCCAGAAATGTATCAACAGTCCCAGATGTCGGGAGTATAAGCCGTGCCGCAAGGCGCAGAAGCGTCGATTTCCCGCTGCCATTCGCGCCCGCAATCGCTGTTACGCAGCCGCCATGAAAGGAATGTGTCAGTTGATGCAGGACTTCACGCCCTTCAAACATTTGACTGACATCGTTCAAACGTATTTCAACCATATGCTATCCCTTCCATAACTTTGGTTTATTTTAACACAGGTATGAAAGAAAAATGAAATACATATTTTGTATTAATATTTTCTATAGCTGTAGACTATTTCAAAAATGAACCCGCTTCATATCTCTTGATATTTGGGAAATAATGAAGCGGTCGGAACTTCATCGTGAAATTCCGACCGCTTCTTTATTATTTTTCATCATATATAAAATTTATCACTATACAGTGATATTTATCACAGTTTGGTTTGTATGACACCAAAAACAGCCGACATTGGAATCGACTCCAAACGTGCATCAATCGCAGCAACTTCCTCAGACGTGAGTGCGATGTCCGCAGCCCCCGCATTCTCTATGAGGCGTGCGCGTTTTCGTGTCCCCGGAATCGGCACGATGTACGGCTTCTTGCAGAGCATCCACGCGAGCGCAATCTGCCCGCAGGTCGCCCCCCTCTCCTCTGCGATGTTTTGGAGAAGTGCGAGCAGCTGACCGTTTTCCTCCATTGCCGCCGCACTGAACTGGGGCATCCGTGCACGCATATCTCCAGCCGCAAACACAGAGTTTTTGTCATATGCACCCGTAAGTACGCCGTTCGCAAACGGAGAGAACGCGACAAAGCCAATGTTCCGTTCCTCAAGCACAGGAAAGAGCGATTCATATGCACGCGCCATCATGGAGTAGCGGTTCTGCACTGCCGTGAGCGGACAGACGGCGTGTGCACGGCGAATATCCTCCTCCGTCGCCTCGGAGATGCCCCAGTGACGAATCTTTCCTGCCTGCATGAGCTCCCCCATCACACCCGCGACCTCCTCGACAGGGATCTGCGGGTCAACGCGGTGCTGATAGTAGAGGTCAATATAGTCCGTACCGAGTCTCTGCAGTGACGCATCCACAGACGCACGGATGGTTTCGGGACGCGCATCGGGAACAATCGGACTTTTCCCCTGCTTCAGCAGACTCATGTCGAAGTGAATGCCGAACTTCGTCGCGAGTACCACCTTGTCACGATACGGCGCAAGTGCCGCCCCGACCAATTTCTCATTGTCATGCGGATCATCGGGGGTTCCGTATACCTCCGCCGTGTCAAAGAGAGTGATGCCCATATCCACGGCAGCGGCGATCAGCTCACGCATCTCCTTCTTGTCGGCAGGTGCACCGTAGCTCTGACTCATGCCCATGCAGCCAAGCCCGACCAACGAAACGGTGATTGTTCCAAGTTTGCGGTAGTTCATAATCCTTCCTTTCCAAAACATCTATGAAGCACACTGCATATGCGTCGAATCACGGCTCACTCAAGATGATTCGTCCCCTCCCTGCAAGTTCATACCGTCCAAGCCCCGCCGGTAAAAAGACGCTCTCCCCCTTTCGGAGCGGCAGAACCTCCCCACCCGCAGAGAGCGTCACCGCTCCGTCGACCACCGTGAAGGACTGAAAGGATTCCTCCCCGACACGAAGCTGCGCCGTATCCTCGACAACGATCTCATACACCGTAAAATATGAACAGGAGGCAATCTGACGCGCCCGTGCCCCCGCGAACACATCCATCGGGCGCACCATCGCAAACTGTTCCTGCGGCGGCGTGAGACTCGTCACATCGACTGCCTTGTCAATGTGCAGTGCGCGGGGCAGGCCATCCGTACCGACACGTCCGTAATCATAGATGCGATACGTTGTATTGGAACTCTGCTGAATCTCACAAATAACGATTCCCTTACCGATGGCATGGAGGGTTCCGGCAGGGATGAAGAACACATCCCCTTTTTGCACGGGAACACGGTTCACCACATCGAGCAGAGTGCCGTCCGCAATCCGCCGAGCAAACTCCTCCTGCGTGATCGGCGTGCGAAAGCCATAGAGAAGACACGCCCCCTCCTCTGCGTCGACGATGTACCACATCTCCGTCTTTCCGTACTCCCCTTCGACGCGCATGGCATAGTCATCATCCGGATGCACCTGCACAGAAAGATTGTCCTTTGCATCAATCAGTTTAATCAGCAATGGAAAATAGGGAAAACGTGCCGCACGGCGGCCAAGAGCTTCCGGTGCGCTCTCCAACCACGCCGCAAGGGTCTGCCCCGCCGCAGCTCCGTTTGCGATAATGCTTTGTCCGTCTCTGTGACACGAGAGTTCCCAGCTCTCCGCAATGGTCGGAAGCGTCGTCTCTTTCCCATACTCCTGCTTCAGCTTCGTCCCGCCCCAGATATAATCCTTGAGCACCGGCATCAGTTTCATCGGATAACGCATAATTCCTCCCTATAGCGATGGATGATATCTCCTTTTTATAGATTATATCATGTCATATGGGTTTTCAAGTATTTTGCACGATAAAACGCCCCCGATCCGCGCTTTTTTCGCACTGATCGGGGGCGTTTCGTCATGATGTTACTTCTTCAATGCTGCATTCTTCTCAAGGATGAGGTTGAAGAGTTCGGAGTCTGCCAGAATTTCTGTAAAGTGCGTAATCGCCTCTTGGAGTCCATGCTCCTTTATATAGCTCTGCACCTCGACCGCCTCGGGGTCGTCCGCACAGTCGAAATGGAGGGCTGCAGCGATGACGGTTGCCAGCGCCTCTGGATTTCTGCCGCGCTCCATGAGCTGCGACGCGGGAGAAACGAGCCGATCCTTTGCGCCGAGCTTGCGCTTTGGCCCGCGCGCGACGCGCGTCACAGCGTCGGAGAGATGCGGATTCTTAAACCGCTCCTCCGCTGTGCGGATGTATGCCGCGTGCTTCTCACGGTCAAATCCGTACTTCTCGATGAGCAGTTCGCTCGTCTCCGCCCAGACACAGCGGACGAATGCGACGATCTCCTCGTCCTTCATCGCCGATGCAATGTCCTCAATGCCTTTCAGATACGCCATGTAGGCAATCGAGGCATGTCCCGTGTTGACGGAGAAGAGCTTGCGCTCGATGTAGGCTTCGAGGTTGTCCACCCACGTCAGCCCCTCGATCTGCGGCTCTGCACCGACCACCCCCTTACGGTCGACATCCCATTCGCAGAACGGCTCGACCTTCACGAGCAGGGGATCCTCGTTGTGCTGAATCGGTACGATGCGGTCAACGGCAGCGTCGGGAAAGCCGATGCAGCGCGCAACCTTGTCCTTGATCGTATCGTCCAAATGTTCATAGACAAAGTTCTTGAGGACGGTCGAGCCGCCCACCATATTCTCGCATGCAATGATGTTGAGCGGCGTCTCATTCTTCTCAACGCGGCGCGCAAGCCCCTTTGCAATATTTGGCGCAATGAACTTCAAGATGTTCGGTCCGATGGCGGTGGTCACGATATCCGCCGTAACAAATGCATCCACCAGCTCCTCGAGATTCACATTGCTGTTGATCGCCTTGACGTGCTCGACATGAATGGTCTTCGGAACGCTCCCGACCACCTCGATGTCATAGGAGCGGCGCGCGTTGATCTCATCAACCAGTGTCTCCGCAACATCGACAAATGTGACCTCATAACCCGAACGCACGAGCAGTTCCCCGATAAAGCCGCGGCCGATGTTGCCGCCGCCGAAATGGATTGCCTGTTTCATCGAAATCTCCTTTCAGCTTTCTTCAGTCCGCCTTCGTAAAGACCTCGTAAAGCTCCTCGGCACTCTTTGTCTTGAACAGTTCTGCGAGCTGCTCATCCGTATAGTCGCCGACCATCGTCGCAATGTTCGCGAGGATGGCAAGGTGGTCGTTGCCGACACCCGCAATGCCGATGACGAGATGTGCTGTCTCATCGCCGAACTTAACCCCCTCGGGATACTGACAGACGACGATGCCTGTCTTCTTGATCGTGTCCTTGACCGCATTCTCGCCGTGCGGGATCGCGATTCCCTTGCCGATGTAGGTCGAGAGATCTTGCTCGCGGTTGAGCATCCCCTGCACATAGCCCTCGTCGACGTAGCCGCTCGCCACGAGCATCCTGCCCGCTGCCGTGACTGCATCCTCGCGGCTGACGCTCGGGAGACCGACCTTGACATTCTCCTTGAGCAGAACGCCCGCGCCGACCGTCTCGTTCGCCTCCGCCTCTGCATCGGATGCGGGTGTACCTGCCTCCACAGCCGCCTCCTTGAGGCGCGTGGTGACGATCTCATAGACGTTGTTCTGCGTGAAGTCGCACACCCAGATATGCTCTGCCTGCGGCGAGTCCGCAAGCGCACGCTCCGCGAGCTTTTCATGTGAGATGACGAGCTGTGCCTCAGCGGGAATTGCGCCGATGGCGCAGTTCGTGACAGAGATGTCCGTGTAGCCGTCCTTCTTGAGTTTCTTGCGGAGTGCCGCCGCACCGAGCGCGGAGGAGCCCATGCCCGCGTCGCAGGCGTAGACGATAACCTTCAGATCCTTACCCGCAACCTTCTTCTCTGCGGGGAGATCCTTGCCGCGATTCTTCATGTCCGCCATGCTCTCGCGTGCCGACGCAAGAGAATCCTCCTCGACATCCTTCGACATCTTGATAAAGACAGAGGCAACCGCGCAGGAAACCGCCGTCGCAACGGCGAACGCCGAGAGGTTTGCAAAGAGTGCCGAGCCATTCGGCGTCATGGCGATGATCGCGAAGATCGAGCCCGGGGAGGACGGGGCAATCAGACCGCCGCCGAGAAGGCCGAGCGTGAACACGCCGGACATACCGCCCGCAATCGCCGCAACGATGAGGACAGGCTTCATCAGGATGTACGGGAAGTAGATTTCGTGGATACCGCCGAGAACATGAATGATCATCGCGCCGGGCGAGGACGACTTTGCCATTCCCTTACCGAAAAGCCAGTAGGCAAGCAGAATGCCGAAACCGGGGCCCGGGTTCGCCTCAAGCAGGAAGAACATGGACTTGCCGTATTCCTGTGCCTGCTGAATTCCGAGTGGACTGAGTACACCGTGGTTGAGCGCGTTGTTGAGAAAGAGAACCTTCGCCGGCTCGATGATGATGGACGCGAGCGGCAGAAGCCCCATTGCGACGATTCCCTCCACGCCGCTGCGCAGGATGTCGTTCGCACCGCCGACCACGGGGCCGACAACGGCGTAGGCAATCATCGCAAGGATGCCGCCGAGAATGCCGAGCGAGAAGTTGTTGACCAGCATCTCAAAGCCGCCCGGAATGCTGTCGCGGATGGCATCGTCAAATTTCTTGATGATGCAGCCGCCCAGAGGTCCCATAATCATTGCACCGAGGAACATCGGGATGTCCGAGCCCGCGATGATGCCGGACGTGGCAATCGCCGCCATGACACCGCCGCGATGTCCGTAGATCGCTGCGCCGCCGCTGTAGCCGATCAGCAGAGGAATCAGCCACTTGCTCATCGGGCCGCCGACCTGCGCGAGGTATTCGTTCGGCATCCACCCCGTCGGGATAAAGAGTGCTGTCAGAAAGCCCCATGCGATAAATGCGCCGATGTTCGGCATCACCATTCCGGACAGGAAGCGGCCAAATTTCTGCATGGCCTCCTGTGCACCTCCACCTTGCTGACTCATAAAAATCCCCCCTGAATAAAATAGAATCTCTTTATCTACAAGAGCCGTTCGAGTCGTTCCCGAAAATGCTCTTCAAAAACGTATTCCAGTGCACGGCGTATCTCATCTGCGTCCCCATACGCGAGGATATCTTTGAAGCTCGGACGCTCCGCAGTCTGCACCGAGATCGTCCCAAGGAGCTGCTTTTCCACTGCCGTCTCTGTCGGAGCAAGCATGACGAGTGCCGTACGCACTGCGTCCGCACCGTAGGGAAGCGGCTGCGCGAGACGAAGAACGCCGAACTGCGGTGTGCGCAGCGCAGCTACCTCTGTGTGAATCAAAATCATCTGCGGCGCAACCCATGTGGGCGCAATTTCCTCACGTCGGAGAAGTGCCGCTGCAACATCAGCCGCCCCCTCCAATACAAGGAGCTGCGCCGCCGCATCTGCCAGCTGCGGCAGTGTCTGCACCCGTACATCCGTACGCAGTCGAAATCCCGTAAGCAGCTCATAAATCGCACCGCTCAGGCAATGAATCTCTGCCATCGCCTCGCTGAACTGCGGCTTTTCCTGCGTCTCAATGGCAAACTGCGGCACACAGGAAGCAAGTACAGCGTCAATCCGTGCCCGATCGGATGCGGTCAGAAACGCACTCGCGACGACGACGGGCACGGGAAGCGGCGGGAGTGGAACGGTCGATACAACGAAGTCCACGGCGCGGCGTGAGATCTCCTGCGCCGTGAGCGCGAGAGAGGAGAGCTCCCCTACCACGCGGATGCGCTCGTAGGCACGGCGGATGCGGCTTGCGAGCAGACGGCTCGTCCCAAGTCCCGTAGGGCATGCAACGAGCACGCGCACAACGGGGCGATCCCCCCCCGCCTCCGTCAGTGCTGCGCCGATATGAATGGCAATGTACGCAATCTCATCGGCGGGAAGGGGTGTCCCAACCTCCTCCTCCATCATGCGCGTGGAGTACCGCGCGAGCTCCATGAGTTCCGGATGCTCCGCCTCCATCTGTGCGAGCAGAGGATTGCGGATATCCATGTGGAGTTTCAGGCGGTGCAGTGCCGGGGCGAGGTGATTCACCAGACCCGAGAGCAGTGTACGGCTTCTGAGGAGTGGCGCGCCGCTCTTTTCGGAGGCGAGACGCATGATTGACTGCGCAATCTGTACGAGGCGGAAGTTATCCACCCGCCCTGCCCCTGCAGGGAGAGCCGTACCGCGCGCACCGAGGAGGTGCATCGTGATGTAGCCGATCTCTGCCTCGGGGACGGAGAGGGAAAATACTTTGCCCAACTGCACCGCAATCATGCGCGCCACCGCGAATTCCTCCGTGCGGCGCAGCTCTCCGAGCGTCCCCGCATCCATCACAATCGCATCGTGCTGCTGCATGCGCCGCACGGCAAGCGCGAGATGGACGACCAACCCGACACGTGCGGTATCAGGGATATCCCTCCCGTGCGTCTCCTCGGCAACGATATCATCAATCGTCCGTATCTGTGCCCCGTCGACGAGACCGAGCAGAGCCCGATCCGCTGCTGATGCCGCTCCCTCCACACCGTCGTCGGCGACGAGTGCGAGCAGCTCCTTTTCATCCATACAGTCGTGAATGATGCGGACGAGTGCACTGCGGATGTCCCGCTCCGCCCCCTCGACGTAAACCCCGAGTCCAGGACGGCGCACGAGCGTAATTCCCTGCTCCGCCAGAAACGGCTGAAGCCGATCGAGGTCGTGACTGACGGTGCTATCCGTCACGTCCAGAATGCGTGCTAGGGCAAAGAGTTTGAGCGGCTCATCTGCCATGAGGAGACGCGTCACGAGAATCGAACGCCGCTGATCGGGGGTCAGTTCCCCGCGTACATCTACCTTGGAGATTTGCGTCCTTAGCCGCGTCAGATCCGCCTTATCCCCCGTCAGCATAAAGCCCGCGCCCGTGCGCCTGAGAAGTGTGATGCCGTACGGCATCAGTGCCATCTCGAGCCCGTGCATCTCACGCGTAATGGTGCGTGCACTGACATCGAGGGCAGAGGCGATGCGCTCGGCGGGCACATAGCCGTCTGTTGCGAGGAGAGCGGACAGAATCGCCCGCATACGTGCCGTCAGTTCCATCTGCCCGCCTCCTTTCGACCGCTTACAGGGTTCATTATAACGAACGGGATTCATATATGCAACGAAAAGACCTTGCCCTTTGTCATGAGGACTTATGGACAAATAAAAAGAGCCGATGCATCACACATCAGCCCAATATTGTTTTACTGAAAATCCAGTCCCGGCACGGCGTTCAGATAGAGGTCACTGTACTTCCCTGCCGCCGCCTGATACGCGCCGCGACAGGCAATCATGGCAGCGTTATCCGTGCAGAGGCGTGCGGGCGGATAGAGATAGCGAATGCCCTCCGCCTCTGCCGTCTCGCGCAAACGGCGTTCGAGCGACCGATTCGCCGCAACGCCGCCCGCAAGGACGAGCGTATCGCGCCCCGCTTCGTGAATCGCCTCGAATGCCTTATGCACGAGCACCTCGACGACGGCGGACTGGAACGAGGCGGCGATGTCCGCCTTGTTCAGTGCATGCCCCTTCATCTGCTCGCTGTTGATGTAGTTCAGCACGGCGGATTTCAGTCCGCTGAAGCTGAATTCGTAATTTCCCTCCTGTGCAAGTGCACGCGGGAAGTCGATCGCGATGGGATCACCCTCGCGGGCGAGCTTGTCAATCTCGGGGCCGCCGGGATACGGCAGCCCCATCACACGCGCCACCTTGTCAAACGCTTCGCCCGCCGCATCGTCGCGCGTCCTGCCCATCTGACGGAACGTCTCGTAGTCCGCGACATCGACGAGTGCCGTATGCCCGCCCGAGACGACAAGCGACATAAAGGGCGGTCTGAGATCCTCGGCCGCAAGGAAGTTCGCAAAGATATGTCCCTCCAGATGATTGACCCCAATGAGCGGCACACCGAGGGAGAACGCGAGCGACTTTGCTGCCGACACGCCGACGAGGAGCGCACCGACCAGTCCCGGTCCATAGGTGACGGCAATCTGGTCGATCTCTGCGAGCTCTGTCCCCGCCTCCGCAAGTGCCTGCTCGATGACGGGCAGGATGCTCAAAATATGATTGCGCGAGGCAATCTCGGGCACGACACCGCCGTATTTTTGATGAATCGGAATCTGCGTCGCGATCACACACGAGAGGAGTTCACGCGTCCCGCGCAGCACCGCCGCCGAGGTCTCGTCACAGCTCGTCTCAATCCCGAGCGTCAGTTTCTCCTGCACATCTTTCATTTACAAATTCCTTCAATTTCGTATGCCACATCAGGATCGCGTCCTCGTCATTGTCCTGATAGTATTTCTTGCGTACACCGATTGCCGTAAAGCCCAGCCGCTCATAAAGACGCAGCGCGGGCGTATTCGACGGACGCACCTCAAGTGTCATGCGCTCTGCGCCGCGTGCTGCCGCCGCACACATCAGCCGCGTCATGAGATCTTTCCCAAGCCCTCTGCCCCGCTGCGCGGAGGTCAGCGCGATATTCGTCACCTGTGCCTCCTCGAACGAGATCCAGCAGCCGCCAAAGCCGATGATTTCCGCATCCTCTAGCGCAACGATATAGCAGGCAAAGTCATTCGATGCCTCGCGCCAGAAATCCTCACGCGACCACGGTGTCGGGAAACTCTCACGCTCGACGGCAGCCACGGCCTCTGCGTCCTCCGGCAACAGTGTACGAAAGTGAATCACTGCGCCGCCTCCGTACCGTGCCGCTTCTCCCACAGCACCTCCGCCTCACTGCGGCGCAGGTAGAGCGGTGCAGCAGTCATGGGATCGTCCACCTCCCCACGCATGAGACGCGTGAGTGCCGCGAGACCCACACATGCCGCACGCGGCATCCGCGCATGAATCGGAGCAAGGCGCACATTTGCCGGAAGTGCGCGCGTCGTTTTCTTCTGCATGGCATCGCCGAGCAAAATCACAGGCTGCTCCGCGTTCTCCAAGCCCGCGATGACCTCCGTCAGAGGAAGGATGGAGAGTGCATGCTTTTCACTTAGACGCAATCCATCCAGCCCCGCCTCCCACACGAATTCCTGCGCATAGACATTCCCTTTCTGCGCATCCATCATGGGAACGAGGCGCACCCCCTCACAGATATAGTGATGGGCAAGCGCCTCGAGTGTCGGTACTGCGATGAGGGGAATGTGCAAGGCATATGCCATCATCTTTGCTGACGCAAGTCCGATCCGCAGTCCCGTGAACGAACCGGGGCCGATGCTGACGGCGATTCCCTCAAGTTCAGATTTTTCCACACGCGCCATACGGAGTGCCGTCTCGATGTGCGGCATCAGCGTCTCCGAGTGCGTCAGTGCTCCCTGCATGCTGATCTCTGCCGCGATGCACTCCGCCGACAGAACGGCAACGCTCGAGACCTGCGAGGAGGTATCAATGTTCAGGATCGACAATATCGCTCAACTCCTCCAAGAGTGCCGTGCCAAGTTCTCCCTCGGCAGCAAAGGTGAACTGCCGCTCCTCCCCGTCCAGTGCCACGATGTTCACCTGCACGCGATCCTCGGGCATCGCATCGGGAAATTTCTCCGCCCACTCGATCAGAACAATGCCCTCCGTCGCCTCAACGTACTCGTAGAAGCCGATATCCTCCAGTTCCTCCTCGGATTCGATTCGATAGAGGTCAAAATGCACAATGGGACATGCCGCCTCGTAGATGTTCATGAGGTTGAACGTCGGGCTCGTCACATCGCTCTCCACGCCGAGCGTCCGCGCAAGCGCACGCACAAAGAGCGTCTTGCCCACCCCAAGCTCCCCGTCGAGGCAGATGACTGTTCCCTCGTGGATGATTTTACCGATCGTTCCCGCTAGATGCGCAGTCTCCTCGGGAGAGTGCGTGATACAGGTGAGCATATTCTGACCCCTTATGAATAAAAGAAATAGAAACTTTTGATACATTATAACATGAGATGCGATTTTCCGCAAAGAAAAAGGGGCTGTTGCACGAAGCTAGAAAACTTCGTGCAACAGCCCCTTACTGTGGGAATCGTACCGTCATGCGTCCGCCCGGCACATCGATCTCGCCTACAACCGAACGCAGTGCGGGAATGAGAATCTCACGCCCATCCTCACTGCGCACGGCATAGACATCGTTGCTGCCCGTACGGAGAACATTCTCGACCGTGCCGAGCTCATTGTCCTCCTCATCGTACACCGTCAGTCCCACGATGTCAAAGACGTAGTACTCGCCCTCATCGAGCGGTGCGGCATCTGCACGCGCGACCGTGAGCAGCCGCCCCGTAAGTTTCTGCGCGTCCTCGCGGACAGCATACTCACGAAACCGCATGAGGAAATTCTTCCCCTGCGGCTTGACGCTCTCAATGTGCAGCAGCTCATCGCCGACCATGACCTCGCGCAGCGCAGCAAAACGCTCGGGAAAGTCCGTCAGCGGGATGATGCGCAGCTCGCCGCGAATCCCGTGCGCCGCACCGACACGGCCGATAACTATGCGCTCAGTGCTTGCATCAGGAACGGATGGCGACAATCTTGTCATCCTCCACCAGAATCTCTACATTCATCAGTTCGCGCATATCGTCGCCGACCTTCGCCTCGACCTGACGCTCGAGCGTCCCCTGTACGATCTCCGCACCCTCGACGTATTTCTGCAGTTCCTCCTGATGGGCGCGCGTCTCCTCAATGTAGTCAATACGGCGCTGACGCTCCTGCCGAATCGCGTTGATGTGCTGAATCGCCTGCGGTGTCAACTCTCCCTGCTCCGCCTCCTGCATGACACGCTTCTCCTGAATGCCGAGCTGCTGTACCTCGAGTTCAGCGCGGCTGAGACCTTCCTCCATCTCCTTGAGCATCTTCGCACGCAGCTTCTCTGTAAGCTTTGCCTTAACGGTGACAGGCACCTTGATCGAAATAGAATCCACTCTGTATCTCTCCTATTGCAACAAATATGCAAAAACGGCGACCGTCCGAGACGCACGCCGTTTGCGCATCAGCCGATCTCGACCGTTGCCCTCTTATTCTCCTTCGTCGCAGCAGCCTTGACGACACTGCGAAGCGCCTTTGCGATGCGCCCCTGCTTGCCAATGACCTTGCCCATGTCATCCTCTGCCACACGAAGTCTCAATATGATCTCCTGATCATCCTGCGTTTCGTCAACGACGACAGCTTCCGGATGATCCACCAAGGATTTTGCGATAACCTCGACTATCTCTTTCACGCCGGTCGTCTCTCCTCATCGCAATACGCACGCCGCGAGAGCTCACCGAGATGGTGGAGTCCCCCGCGCACGCACTGTATTTGTCAGTCCTTCTGACGCTTTGCCTCGGCGAATTTCGCCATCGTACCGTTCTTGCTCAGGAGGTTCCTGACCGTGTCGGTCGGCTGTGCGCCCTTCTTCATCCAGTCGATTGCCTTCTCCTCGTCAATGCTGACGACAGCGGGCTGCTTCGACGGATCGTAGTTTCCAAGGATCTCGATGAATCGACCGTCACGCGGTGCACGCGAGTCGGCGACCACAATGCGATAAAAGGGATTCTTCTTCGCACCCATGCGGTTCAAACGAATCTTGACTGCCATAATTTCACCACCTTTCGTTGCGTGTTACTTGAAGAACGGCATCTTCGGAAGCCCCATGCCGCCAAGCGACGGCATGGAGGGCATTCCGCCCTTGCCCTTCATCTTCTTCATTTTCTTCATCATCTTGCGCATCTCGCCAAACTGTTTAAGCAGTTTATTGACATCCTGTACGCGTGTTCCGCTGCCTGCAGCGATGCGCTTGCGGCGGCTGCCGTTGATGATCGTGATGTCCGCGCGCTCCTTCGGCGTCATCGCACGGATGATTGCCTCCAGCTGACGCATCTCCTTGCCGTCGAGATCAAACTCCTGATCGCCGAGCTTCTTCTTGAGATTGCCCATCCCCGGAATCATGCCGAGGATGCTATTCAACGATCCGAGCTTCTTCACCTGCTGCAGCTGATCCAGGAAGTCGTCGAGTGTGAAGTCGTTCTTGCGGAGCTTCGCCTCCATCTTCTTCGCGTTTTCGAGGTCGAAGTTCTCCTGTGCCTTCTCCACGAGGGAGAGCACGTCGCCCATACCGAGGATGCGCGATGCCATGCGGTCAGGGTGGAACACCTCGAGCGGTTCGAGCTTCTCGCCCATACCGACGAATTTCACGGGGCAGCCCGTGACTGCCTTGATCGAAAGCGCAGCACCGCCGCGTGCGTCGCCGTCCAGCTTCGTCATGATGACGCCATCCAGCCCGAGCGACTCGTCGAAGGACTGCGCGACGTTGACGGCTTCCTGTCCCGTCATTGCATCCACAACAAGCAGGATCTCGTGCGGCTTTACCGCCGCCTTGATATCGCGCAGCTCCTGCATCAGCGTTTCGTCGATCTGCAGGCGTCCCGCCGTGTCGATGATAACGACATCGTTCGCGTGCGATGCCGAATGTCCGATCGCGGCGCGTGCAATGGCGACGGCATCCTCCTGTCCCTGCGAGAACACAGGCACTTCGACCTTTTCGCCGATCACCTCAAGCTGCTTGATCGCAGCGGGACGATAGATATCGTCCGCGACGAGCAGCGGGCGTTTGCCCTGCTTCTTGAGCATGAGGGCGAGCTTGCCCGCCGATGTGGTCTTACCCGAGCCTTGGAGGCCGACGAGCATGATGACAGTCGGCGGGTTCGGACTGATGTTGAGACGGCTCTCCGTCCCACCCATCAGCGCGGTCAGTTCCTCGTCAACGATCTTGATGACCGCCTGTGCCGCCGTGAGTGTGTCGAGCACCTCCTGCCCGACGGCACGCTCCTTCACGCGCTTCACGAAGTCCTTGACAACCTTGAAGTTGACATCTGCTTCGAGGAGTGCCATCCGCACCTCGCGCATGGCATCATTCACATCGTCCTCGGTCAGCTTGCCATGTCCACGCAGCTTCTTGAAGATCCCCTGCAGTCGATCGGACAGATTTTCAAAGATCATTCTCCCACCTCCTTCGTATCATCCTGCGATGTGTATTGTTCCAGTTCGTCCGCGATGCGCCGCACATCAGTGCACGCAATCGGTTCTCTGAGTGCACGCAGCTCCGCACAGATCGCAGTAAGTGCGTGCTCCTGCGCCTGTTGACGCGCGAGGAGTCCGAGTGTCTCCTCCATCTCCGTGAGCGCACGCTCTGCGCGGCGAATATTGTCATGCGCCGCCTGCCGCGTGATGCCCAGCTCCTCGCCGATCTCCGCAAGGGAAAAGTCCTCTGCGATGTGCAGATGCAGACACTCGCGCTGCTTTCCCGTAAGAAGCCCGCCGTACAGGTCATACAGTCTTGCGAGCTCGTAAAGTCGCTCCATGCACATCACCTGTTTCTAAAGGAATCGCTGATAAAATGAAGGCCGTCAGATTGGCGTAGATTTTTTCGTCCGAACAAGGAGGCAAACCGGACGCAT
>NZ_DBHIVL010000034.1:0-24840 GCF_057271695.1 Centipeda sp. (in: firmicutes) | reverse complement strand
GGTTTTAAGGAAGCACTGATAAATTCAGCCATGCTTGATCCGATGAAGTGCCGCCGCTGCCGCCTGTTGCTCCGCCTCTTTCTTGCTACGGCCTGTCCCCTCTCCCATCGCCTGTCCCGCAATGACGACACGCGTGGTAAAGCGTTTGTCATGATCGGGTCCGGTCTCGCCGATCAGTTCGTAGGCAATGCTCGCGTGACGCTTCTGCTGGATTTGCTCCTGCAATGCGGTCTTATAGTCATGCGATACATGACTGCGTCGAACAAGCGTTGCCTCAGAAGCAAGCTGACGCGCAACGTAGTCCTGCGCCGTCTCCCAACCACGATCCAGATAGACCGCACCGATGACCGCCTCGAACGCATTCTCAAGATTGTTCTGTCGGTCTGCACCACCGCCGAGCAGTTCCCCTCGTCCGAGCCGCAAATAGCTGCCGAGATCAAGCTGTCGCGCAAGCCGCGCCAGCGTCTCACTCTGGACGAGACTCGCACGCATCTTTGTGAGTTCTCCCTCAGTACAGTCCGGAAAGCGCGCATACAAATAGGTGCTGGAGGCAAGCTCCAGCACGGCATCGCCCAGAAATTCCAGACGTTCGTTATGCGTTATGGCATCCTTCTTTTCGTTTGTATATGAAGGATGCGTCAGAGCCTCATCCAAAAGAGAGAGGTCATGAAAAGAAACACCTATTTGTCCAGAAAGACGCACAAGTTCTGCGCGTCTTTCCTCTGTCATTTCATATGTCATTATTTTACTTCTGATACTTCTTGACGACGAGACAGGCATTGTGCCCACCGAATCCAAAAGAGTTCGAGATCGCCGCACGCACGGTCTTGGCACGAGACTGATTCGGCACATAGTCGAGATCCAGCCCCTCATCCGGCGTATCATAGTTGATCGTCGGAGGGAGCATATCGTTTTCGACGGCCATGGCGGCAGCAATCAGCTCGACGCTGCCCGCTGCACCAAGGAGATGTCCCGTCATGGACTTAATCGATGAAACAGCCACATCCTTTGCGGCCGCCCCCCAGACCGTCTTGATCGCCTCGGTCTCACAGAGATCGTTCATATGCGTGGAGGTGCCATGTGCATTGATATAGTCGATATCCTCCGGGCTGAGTCCCGCATCGTCGAGAGCGTACTTCATGCACTTCGCCTGATATTCGCCATGCGGCGCGGGGCTCGTAATGTGATAGCCGTCGGAGTTGGAGCCGTAGCCGACGAGTTCGGCATAGATGTGTGCGCCGCGTGCCTCTGCGTGCTCAAGTGTCTCAAGCACGACAAGCCCTGCTCCCTCGCCCATGACGAAACCCGAACGGTTCTTGTCAAACGGGCGCGACGCATGTGCGGGATCATCGTTGTGATCCGTGCAGAGAGCCTTCATCGCCGCAAATCCTGCGCTCGCCGCCTCGGAGATACTTGCCTCCGTGCCGCCCGCAATCATGATATCCGCATCGCCGCGCTGCATGACACGGAACGCATCGCCGATGCAGTTCGCGCCCGTCGCACACGCCGTCACAACGCAGGACACGGGACCGTGCAGACCGTAGTTGATCGCGACCTGCCCCGCCGCCATGTTGGCAATCATCATCGGGATAAAGAAGGGGCTGACACGCTCGGGCCCCTTGTCAAAAAGGCGCTCATAGGTGCTGTGCATCGTCTCAATACCGCCGATGCCCGCACCGACATACGC
Organism: Centipeda sp. (in: firmicutes); assembly: GCF_057271695.1. Classification (NCBI taxonomy): domain Bacteria; kingdom Bacillati; phylum Bacillota; class Negativicutes; order Selenomonadales; family Selenomonadaceae; genus Centipeda; species Centipeda sp. (in: firmicutes). The sequence continues at coordinate 23,153 of NZ_DBHIVL010000034.1, read as the reverse complement.
ACCGATACGGTCACGATCCTCGCTGTCAAGGTCAAGACCCGCATCCGCAATCGCCATGCCTGCCGACACAACGGCAAACTGGGCATAGCGATCCATGCGCTTTGCCTCTTTTTTGTCAATGTAGCCGTCCACATCGAAGTCCTTGACCTCACCCGCAATCTGTGCAGCGTAGTTCGTTGCGTCAAAGCGGGTGATCCGTTCAATACCGTTCTTGCCCGCGAGCAGAGCCTCCCAGAACGCATCCTTGCCAATGCCGATCGGTGTGATCGGGCCAACCCCTGTGACGACAATTCTTTTCTTCAAACCAACCGACTCCTTTCCTAGAGCTCTCACCCTAGTTCGCTGCCTCAAGCTGCTGTTTCAGCTCCTCAAATATCTCATGAACACTCAAAATACGATCGATGCGCGGCATAAACTCGCCCGTAAAGACGAGCCCCGTCTCGAGATCCCCCTGCTGGGCGCGCGAGAGGGCACGGATAATGCAGAAGTGATGGTCGCACTGCTTGAGGCAGCGGTCACACACCTTCGGCGGTACAGGTCCTTCGATGATTCGCGCGGAAAACGGCGTGCGTACAGCGCGTCCCGGAAGCCCTACAGGGCTGTGAATGATAACGATATCATCCTTCTTCGATTTCAGATAGTACTGTTTGAGCGACGGCGCAGCGTTGGACTCAACGCACGCCGCAAAGCGCGAACCGAGCTGTACGCCGTCAGCGCCCATCTTATGAAGGTCTGCAATATCCTGTCCCGTCAGTATCCCGCCGGCTGCGAAGACCGGAATCTTCACCGCCGCACGAACGTCAGAGATGATGCTGCGTACGGACTGATCTGTCCCCAGATGTCCGCCCGCCTCCTTGCCCTCGACAACAACAGCCGCCGCGCCGAGTTTTTCGGAAATCTTTGCCAGCTTCGCCGTGGAGACAATCGGCACAATCGGTGTGCCGGACTCCTTGCCAAGCTGGAACATATCGCGGGAAAATCCCGCACCAGCGACCACGAGGTCAATGCCCTCGTCAATCGCAATTTTAACGGCATCGGAGAAGTCACTCGCCGCGACCATCTCGTTGATGCCGATGATCCCATTGGGAGAAAGAGAGCGTGCGAGCCGAATCTCATAACGCAGTTCCTGCGGCTTCATGCCGGAGGCCGCGATGAGTCCGATTCCGCCCTCATTGGCAGCAGCGGCCGCAAGCCGCGCCGTTGTAATGCGGATCGCCATACCGCCCTGAATGATGGGGAAGGTGGCAACTTTGTTGCCAATCCTCACCTCGGGTAGTCTCATATAAGCCCTCCAATCGGGAGAGTGTGCCTCACAGCAGGCGCGTGTTCCTCAAACACAGTGCTCTCCACAAGAGATTTATCCCTCATGGGCAGGAGTTTCCCTGCCCATTGAGGCGTATCTGTATGACAGCAGGGCACAGCAGCCCTGATTGTATGCAAAGTTATAGTGCCTTTTGAGAAAAATCCCGTGCGCCTGAGCTGTCACGGGATTTCCCTAAAAGACCGGTTTTGTGCACGATTACGGCAAAATACCGCCGTGATTTACTTGCTCTGATCGATGTAGTTGACGACATCCTGAACCGTCTTAATCTTTTCAGCAGCCTCGTCGGGGATTTCTACATTGAATTCCTCCTCGAAAGCCATGATGAGCTCAACGATATCGAGCGAATCTGCGCCAAGATCGTCAATGAAGGTGGACTCAAGGGTGACTTCATCAGCCTCCGAGCCAAGCTGTTCCACGACGATGTCGCGAACCTTGTCAAACGTTGCCATGCGTTTTCACCTCCTTTATATGAATTGATTGTATGCTACATAACCATTCCGCCATCAACATTCAGCGTCTGGCCAGTAATGTACGATGCCGCATCACTCACAAGGAAGAGAACAGCATCAGCAACATTCTCCGGTTTGCCGAGTGCTCCGAGCGGGATACCCTCGACAATCTTCTCACGAATGCTGTCCTTCAGGACAGCCGTCATATCGGTGTCAATGAAGCCGGGCGCAACGACGTTGACCGTAATCCCGCGCGATGCAAATTCCTTCGCAGCCGCCTTCGTAAAGCCGATTACCCCCGCCTTTGCAGCCGCGTAGTTCGTCTGTCCCACGTTGCCGATCTCACCGACGACGGAGGAGAGATTCACAATGCGTCCGCTGCGCTGCTTTGTCATAAACTTTGCCGCAGCTTTCGTGCAGGCATAAATGCCCTTGAGGTTCGTGCCGATCACCGCATCAAAATCCTCGTCCTTCATGCGGACAAGCAGCGTATCACGCGTGATTCCCGCATTGTTGACGAGAATGTCCAGTCCGCCAAGCGCTCCGTGTACGCGCGTGACCATCTCAGCGGCAGCAGCGCTGTCCGAGACATCTGCCTGAACGAGCATCGCCGTGCCGCCCTGATCCTCAATGAGGGATTTGACTTCCTCTGCGGCAGCCTGATTACCCGCATAGTTGACGGCGACCTTCGCCCCCTCCTGTGCAAGGCGGATAGCAATTGCACGCCCAATGCCACGGGAACCGCCCGTAACAAGAGCAACTTTGCCCTCAAGAAGCATGTTATCCTCCTTCATTTCAACCGAATTCATTTAATCATTACTTCTTTAGTGTGTCAAGTGTTTTTTGCAGGGATTCCACGTTCTCGACGTTGAGACTCTTCAGAGCCTTGTCAATACGCTTGTTGAAACCCGCGAGTATCTTGCCGGGACCACATTCGACGTAAGTGTCCGCACCGAAGTCGCGCATGGTGTTCACACACGCAATCCAGCGCACGGGATGATCCGCCTGTGCGACGAGATTCGCCTTGATCTCTGCTGCGGTCTGCTGAAGTCCGCCCGTAAAGTTCGAGACCACGGGGAACGCAGCATCGTGCAGCTCCACCTTGTCCAGCTCTGCCGCGAGCTTCTTTGCGGCAGGCTCCATCAGCGTCGAGTGGAACGGTGCGGAAACCGGCAGAATGACCGCCTTCTTCGCGCCCTTTTCCTGCAGCAGCGTCACCGCGTGCCCCACGCCCTTTGCCGTGCCCGCGATGACCGTCTGTCCGGGGCAGTTGAAGTTGACCGCCTGAACAGCCCCCACAGAGCTTGCTTCGGCACACACAGAGACGATCGTCTCATCATCGAGACCGATGACCGCCGCCATTGCCCCCTCACCCACGGGGACGGCTTCCTGCATATAGGCACCGCGCTTGTGAACGAGCAGGACAGCATCCTGAAACGACAGCACGCCCGCTGCAACGAGTGCCGCATACTCACCGAGGCTGTGCCCCGCTGCAATCTCGGGCTCGATGCCCTCCGCACGCAGGAGCTCTGCGGCGATGACCGCCACCGCGAGGATCGCGGGCTGCGTATGCTCGGTCAGCTGCAACTGATCGGCAGGTCCCTCGAAGCAGAGCTTGCTGATGGAGTAGCCCAGAGCCTCATCCGCCTCCGCAAAACGCTTCTTTGCAAGGTCATAGGTATCGAAAAAATCCTTCCCCATCCCGACAACCTGCGCTCCCTGACCAGGGAACAGAAATGCAAGTTTTCCCATCGTGATCCCCCTCACTCACAGGTCTTGCGTGCCGCATCGAATACACCCGGCAGACCGCTCACAATATCCTCAATGATCTGTGCCACCGGCTTGACATCTGCGAGCATACCGGAAATCTCACCGATCATGACCGAACCGTTGTCGACATCACCCTCATGCGTTGCACGGTGCAGACTGCCGACACCGAGCTGTTCGAGCTCCTCGTTCGAGGCACCCGCAGCCTCCATCTCCTCGTACTTGCGCGAGAGCTTGTTCTGGAGCACGCGTGCGGGATGTCCGAGCGAACGCCCTGTGACGACCGTCGAGCGATCCTTTGCCTTGAGCACGGCGTTCTTGTAGTTCGGGTGCGCGATGCACTCCTCGCTCAGAACAAAGCGTGAGCCCATCTGGATCGCCTGTGCGCCCAGTGCGAACGCTGCCGCCATGCCGCGCGAATCGCCAATGCCGCCCGCACCGATGACGGGCACATCCACCGCATCCACCACCTGCGGCAGGAGTGCCATCGTCGTAATCTCGCCGATGTGACCGCCGGACTCCGTCCCCTCTGCGATCACGGCATCCACGCCCGTACGCACAAGACGGCGTGCGAGTGCGACCGATGCCACCACTGGGATGACCTTTGAGCCGATCTCCTTGAGTGCCGGCACATACTCACCGGGGTTTCCTGCCCCCGTCGTGATGACGGGAACGCGCTCCTCGAGCACAACCTGCATGACTTCCTTGACAAACGGGCTCATGAGCATGACATTCACACCGAATGGCTTGTCCGTCCAGCCCTTGACCTTATGAATCTCATTGCGGAGTGCATCTGGCGGCATATGACCGGCACCGATCAGTCCAAGCCCTCCCGCATTGGAGACGGCGGAGGCAAGCTCGGCAGTGCCAATCCATGCCATACCACCTTGGAAGATTGGATACTTGATGCCAAGCATCCGACAAATCGGATTGTTTTCAAACATTAACCGTTTTCCTCCTTCGCCCACTTCATAATACACGATGCCCATGTAAGTCCCGCGCCGAAACCTGCGAGGGCGATGTTGTCTCCCTTTTTGAACTGCTGCGCGTGCGCCGCCTCCGCGAGGGCGACAGGGATGGATGCGGCAGACATATTGCCGTAACGATGAATATTTATAATAACTTTGTCCATCGGCATGTCAAGTCGCTTGGCCGCCGCCTGGATAATGCGGATATTCGCCTGATGCGGAACGAGGTAGTCCAGCTCTGCGCGCTCCATTCCCGCGCGCTCGAGGGAAGTCTCCACCGTTCGTCCCATAACCTTGGTCGCAAAGCGAAAAACCGCCTTGCCGTCCATATGAACGAAGTTGAGACGCTGCGCAATCGTCTCGGGGGTCACAGGGCAAAGGCTGCCGCTCGACGGGATATCGAGCGCATCGCCGCCCGAACCGTCGCTGCCGAGATCAAAGGAACGGATGCCGTACCCCTCCTCGACCGGTCCGAACACAGCTGCACCCGCGCCGTCCCCAAAGAGAACGCAGGTGTTGCGATCCTGCCAGTCCACCACCTTGGAGAGCACCTCGCCGCCGATCACAAGGACATGACGGTAAATACCGCTCTCGATGAACTGCGTCGCAATCGATGCAGCGTAGACAAAGCCGGAACACGCTGCCGAGAGATCGAACGCCGCCGCACGTTTTGCCCCGAGACGATCCTGCAGGACACATGCCGTCGACGGGATGATGCGGTCGGATGTGAGCGTTGCCATGATGATCAGATCGAGGTCTGCGGCATCCACCCCTGCATCTGTGAGTGCCATCTCCGCCGCACGCTGCGCGAACAGAGAGACCGGCTCGCCCTCTGCGGCAATGCGCCGTTCATGAATGCCCGTGCGCTCAACAATCCACGCGTCATTCGTCTGAACCATCTTCTCCAGGTCAAAATTCGTCAGCACTCGCTCCGGAACGCTGTAGCCCGTTCCGAGGATGCCTGCACTGATCTTAGGCACGACGCATCTCCCCCTCCTTCGCCAGAGCATCACGGATCTGATCCAGCACTTTTCCATTCACATAGTCCACGGTCACGCCAATCGCGCTCGCAACGGATTTGGCATCCGATGAGCCGTGCCCGATCACGCAGCAGCCATTCACACCAAGGAGCGGTGCACCGCCGTACTCGCGAACATCCAGCCGTTTGCCGAGACGGCGCAGCGTCGGCATGAGGAGCAGGGCACCGAGTTTCGCCATCAGCCCTGCGCCGCGAATCTCCTCACGGATGAGCCCCAGAATCGTTTTCGCAAGCCCCTCTGCAAATTTTAGCACAACATTCCCGACAAATCCATCACAAATGACGACATCAAAGTTGCCCTTCGGCACATCGCGTCCCTCGGCGTTGCCGCAAAAATTGATATTGCGTTCCGCCTTGAGCAGCGGGTAGGTCTCCTTCGCCTGTTCGTTCCCCTTCGTCTCCTCCTCACCGATGTTGAGGAGACCGACGCGTGGGTGCTCAATCCCAAAGACATGCTGTGCGTAAAGTGAGCCCATGACGGCACTCTGTACGAGATGCTCGGGTTTTGAGTCCACATTCGCGCCCGAGTCAAGCATGAGCGTCACACCGTCCGGTGTCGGCATCGGGGTCGCAATCGAGGGACGCCCGACGCCGCGAATGCGGTGGAGAATCAGCTGCGCTGCCGCCACCGCCGCCCCCGTCGAGCCCGCCGAAAACACCGCATCGCAGGCACCTTCCTTAACAAGGCGCGTCGCAACAACAACGGAGGAATCCTTCTTCGAGCGTACCGCCTCTGCGGGATGCTCGTTCATACCGATGACCTCGGAGGCATGAACAATGGAGATGCGCAGAGCCTCGAGATCCACACCGCAAAGCTCCGCGCGAATCTGCTGCTCATCGCCGATCAGCACAATCTCGCAGTCGTACTTCTTCGCCGCGTCCACCGCGCCCTGCACAATCTCCTTCGGCGCAAAATCACCGCCCATCGCATCGACCGCTATACGCATCCTGCACTCCCTTCCCCCAACTTTTATTACTGCTGTAAAGATACCACAATAAATTTTGCACGAAAAACTTCTTGATCCGCACGATAAGTCTTGACCCACACAAAGATCTTGTTTCCTCTCTTCTTTACAATCTCTGCGTGGGCGATGACCGTATCCCCCTTCTTGATCGGAGTCTTATACTTCACATTCGCAACCCCCGTCATCGCGACAGGCGCATCGATGATTGCAAGTGCGAGCGAATTTGCCTGTGAGAAGAGTGCCGTGCCGCGCGCGATCTCCGAGTCCGCAAAGATGAGATCGTCCGTGACCCTGAGTGCCGATGTCCCCCGAACCCCAAGCTCAAGAGAGAGAAGGTCGCCGATCACCTCGGTATGCGGAATGGCGCGTACCTTCTCGCGTGCATTCTCCGCAAGCGTGCGCACGCGAGCGCGCAGCTCGGGGATGCCGAGCTCGGTGCGGTCAAGGCGTACCGTCTGCACACTCACGGCAAGTTTCTTCGCAAGTGCCTCGTCCGTCAGAAACGGCTCTTTCCGCACTGCCATCACCAGCGTCTCCTGTCGTCGTCTCTTTTTTTCCGTCATCGCGCCACACCTCCCCCACATTCACGGATGCCTCCGGCAATCATGAATGTATCGTTTTAGTACCTGCTACTATCAACATAAACGCATTATACTAGGTGCTAAAAAGAATTGCAAGAGGAAATGAATAAAAAATAAAAGAACTGCTGCAAAAAGTCGATCGACTTCCTGCAACAGTTCCAATGGTTCTCATTCAGCCGCCTCGGCCACAGGCTTTCCGTCATAGTAACCGCACTCCATGCACACGTGATGCGGGAGCTTCGGCTCATGACACTGCGGGCACGATACATAGTGCGGTGCCTCGAGCTTCCAGTTTGCGCGGCGACGGTCGCGACGCGCTTTCGAGGTCTTTCTCTTTGGTACTGCCACTTTGGATACACCTCCTTAATCGTTTTGGAGTAGGCTTTCTAAAGCCGCCAGTCGGGGATCGGGTACGAATGCATCGCAGTCGCACGTCCCCTCATTCAGATTCTGTCCGCAGACCGGACAGAGTCCCTTGCAGTCAGACTTACACAGCTCACGCAGCGGCTCAGCCACAAGGAGGGTGTCACGCACGAGGTCATCCAAAACAATGGATTCGCCATCATAGGGCACAGCCTCATCCGTTTCTCCCGGAGTCTTCGTATAGTCCTCAGTAAAATCAAGCGTCATCGTCCGCTCCCCCGCAGAGAGGCAGCGGTCACAGACAAAGCATCGACATGCCGTAACCGTTCCCACGACACGAAACGAAGAACCCGTGTTCATCACCGTGCCGTCGACGCGGATCTCTCCGCGGAAATGCTGGACATCCTCCCCCATGTCAAGAGATTCCGGCGCAGCCGTAAACGAGAACGCGCGGCTCTCACCAAGGGGAAATGCCGTCTCTACGACATCCAACTTCATCATGACGCATGACCTTTCACATTATAGCGGCGGTTTTCGGCATTGTCAAGGAGCGTTTTCAGAGATTCGGAGCATCCTCCTGCGGTGCGTTCATCTGCGCCTTCGCCGTACGCAGGACATTCATCGCCTGATTCAGCCCCATTTCCGCCTGCTGGACACCCTTGAACGTACTGCCGACGTGGGCGATCAGCTGCTCAAACACCTGATTTGCATAGGCATCCGCATCGCTCTGCAGACGCGCTGCCCCCGCCTGTGCCTGCTCCATGATCTCACGCGCCTGATCCTGCGACTGCTGCATAATCGCGCGTGCACGCTCCTTCGCCTGGATCACAATCTCGCTGTCCTCCAACATCTGATTCGCACGGGACTGCGCCGAGTCGACAATCTCCTTCGCCTCCTCGCGCGCACGGTTGATAATATTGTCCTGCTCCTGCATGATCTCTGCCGCGCGGTTCAACTCCTTCGGAAGATCCATGCGCAGCTCCTCCACGAGATGCACAATCTCATCATCATTCACCAGAGCCTTGTCGCTGAAAGGGAGGTGCGATGCGTCCGCAACGAGATCTTCCAGCTTTTTCAGCGTATCAATTACTGCCATAAATCTATCTCCTTTTCCTGTGCATCCTCGATGGTCTTATCCCCGAGGGGGCTTTTTGTCATACAGCTTCAAGATCGCCCGCTCCACCGCCGGCGGAACAATTCCCTGCACCGGAGCGCGGAAGCGGATCAGTTCACGCACCCCCGAGGAACTGACAAAGGTCAGATCGGGACGCGTCAGCAAAAATATCGTATCACTCTCGGGCATGAGATGACGAACCATCGCCGCGTGATTCTCCTCATACTCAAAATCCTTCACCGAGCGCAGCCCGCGCAGAACAACACGCGCATTCTGCTGCATCATATAGTCGGTCAGAAGCCCCGAGAAAACATCCACGCGTGCGTTCGGCACATGAGCAACCGCCTCCCGCAGAAATTGGACACGGTCATCGAGAGGGAAACAGCCCTCCTTCTGGACATTGTGAAAGATGCACACAATGAGCTCGTCGAACATCGCCGCCGCACGCTCCACAATATCGATATGCCCCGTCGTCACAGGGTCAAAGCTGCCGGCAAATACCGCGCGTCTCATCCCTGCACCTCCTCCGCATAAAAGCATACGCGTGCCGCACCATAGCGGCGCTCACGCACGAGAGAAAGCCTGCCGCTATGCTCCATGACCGTCTCTTTCGCCCCCTGTTCAAGAACAAAAAGACCGTCCGAGGAGAGCAGAGCCGCCGCATCCACCGCAGCGAGCACACGGGCATTATCACCGCACGCATAGGGCGGATCGGCAAAGATGAGGTCAAACGTGCGCCCCTCATCGGCGAGTGCGGCAACCTGCCCATAGACATCACCGCGCCGAATCTCCGCGCACGCCGTCAGCTTCGTCCGCTGGGCATTCTCCGTGAGAATCCCGTGCGTTGCACGATCCACGAGCACCGCATGAGCCGCCCCGCGCGAAAGAGCCTCAAGTGCAAATGCCCCCGTCCCCGCGAAGAGATCGAGCACCTGCGCATCATACACCCGCGCACCCAGCATACTAAAGAGAGCCTCGCGTGTGCGGTCAGCCGTCGGACGCGTCCCGTCCCCCGCAGGGGATTTCAGACGCACACCGCGTGCACTGCCCGTAATGATCCGCATCGCATTCCTCCCACTATTCTACCATAGGCTTTCCTATTTTACCACAATTCGCATTCGCATTTCAACCATGCGTCGCTGTGGAAAACTGTGTTATAATGCGAAGAACACGAAACGGAGTACACCCATGAAAAAAACTTGTCTTGCAACCATTCTTTTCCTATTGTCTGCCCTCCTGCTCTTTCACTTCGTATTCCATCCGACACCTGTCGGTGAGTGGCGCACACTGCCCACTGCGCTGGAAATGGAGCATGATGCGGAGAAGCGTCCGATTCTCCTGATACCGCTCGACTCGCGTCCGCCGTGTCGAGAGTTTGTCGTAAACGGCGGGAAGATCATCGGACGCACGATTGTAACACCGCCGACGGAGTATATGGACTACTATTCAAAAGCGGGCGAGACGACGGAGATGCGGCAATGGCTCGCAGAGAATGCGGGCGGCGCGGATGCTGTGATTCTCTCGGTCGATCAGCTGCTCTCGGGGGGGCTCCTCGCGGCACGCGAGGCTCACATCTCTCATGCCGACATTGACGCACTCGCGGCATATCTACGCACGCTGCACACGGCGCACCCCACCGTACCTCTGCACGCCTTCTACATCCTGCCGCGTGCGATTCCACAGGACGGGATCGAGGGTTGGCGTGAGCGGCGTGCTCTGCTCACCTATGCTCGTCTCCTCGGTCGTGCGGGCGAAGGGCTGCCCGTCGATGAGAACGAGATGGAGCGGCTGCGCGGAGAGTTCCCACCCGACGATCTGGAAAAATATCTTGCACACTTCGACGAGAGCACGGCTCTTGCCTCCATGCTCATCGAGCTCACGGAGGAGGGGGTGCTCACGCGTCTCATCCTCGGGCAGGACGACGGCGAGGAATACTCCGTCGGCAATCTGAAAAAAGGGGAGCTCGTCGCTCTGCTACAACAAAAAAACATCCCCCAAGAGCGGGCGATGATCGTGCACGGTGCGGACGAGATTGCACTCTCCATGCTTGCACGGCTCTCGGTCGATGAACTGCGCACACGCGGCGGTGCTGCGCCGCACGTTGCTCTACGCTATGCGCGGGCAGATATGGCAGATATGATTTTCCCATTCATGGCAGTCTCAAACGATGTGACGGCACGGGAGAAGATTGCAATGCTCGGCGCAGCTCTCGCAGAGGACGACACGAGCAGCGACCTGACCCTCCTCATCTCGGCGGGAGACAGCGGTGCGGATACGCTCGGTACGCGAGCCCCCACCGCAGCCGCCGTCAAGGATATGCTGGCAGCAGGGACAAGGATTGCGCTCGTCGATCTCTCGCGTCACTTTCACGCGGAAGAGACGCTGCTCCCGATTCTGGTGGAAAAGAACGTACCTGTAAATGCACTCGCGGCATATGCGGGATGGAATACGGCGAGCAACGCGATCGGTACGGCACTCGCGCAGGCTGTCCTCTATCACTGTGCTATGCAGAGAGCCGAAAACACAGAGGAGCGCGCGCGTGCCGCCTATGCAAATCTCGCGTTTCTCACGGGACGCATCGCAGAGGACGAATTTTATCTGAAGGAAACAATCGACCGCATCAACGATACGCTCCGCAATGCGGGCTATCGGAATACGGCCGACCTCGACCTCACGCGCAACTGGCGCTGGGCAAATGATCTGCTTGCAAACGATCTGAACCGCCGCATACGGAGCTATGAGAACACTGCCGCATATCGCGCCCCGTTTGTGCAAAGCAATCTGCGTCTACGCGCTATGCGCAGCAATATCACGGCATACTATCCGTGGCCGCGCACGTTCGAGATTCGTCTCGATGCACAGCCAACAGTCGAAATTGATAAAAACTATCATTAAATTCTTTTATCCCTACCATACGCCTTGCAGACGATGTGAAAAAATACTATAATAGAAGCCGTTCTTTCATGAAGGAGGATGTGTTTTGAAATTGCCTCTCCTGCGCGGCTTCTGGCAGCTGTTCAAAGGATATTGGAGTTCGCCCGAAAAGTGGAAAGCACGCGGATTGCTCACCTCGGTCATCGCGCTCAACCTGATCATGGTCTATCTGCTCGTGCGGATCAACGACTGGTACCGCGTCTTCTACGACGCGCTGCAGGCATACGACTGGGCATCGTTCTGGCCGCTCATCGGTGAGTTCACGGGACTCGCGTTCATCTACATTGTCATTGCCGTCTACGCTGTCTATCTTCGTCAGATGCTGACGATCCACTGGCGCACATGGATGACGGAGCAATACCTTGCACGCTGGATGCAGGGGCAGGTCTACTACCGTCTGCAAGTCCTGCGCAGCGACACAGACAACCCCGACCAGCGCATCAGCGAGGACATCAACCAGTTCGTCAGCCTGACACTGACGCTCCTCGTCGGCATCCTCAAACAGCTGACGACACTCGGAGCCTTCGCCGTCGTGCTCTGGAATCTCTCGGGCGCGATCACCGTCCCCGTCGGCGGCACAGAGTTCACCATCTACGGCTATATGTTCTGGCTGTCCCTCCTCTACTCTGGGCTTGGCACATACTTCGTCCACGTCGTCGGAAAGAAGCTCATCCGCCTGAACTTCGACCAGCAGCGCTATGAAGCGGACTTCCGTTTCAGTATGATGCGCGTGCGCGAAAACAGCGAGAGCATCGCATTCTATCGCGGTGAGATGGCGGAGGGGGTCGGGTTCAAGGAGCGTTTTGCAAACGTCATCAAGAACTACTGGGGGCTCATGCGGCGCACGAAGCTACTGAACTTCTACGTCAACGGCTACGGTCAGCTCGCGATCATCTTCCCGCTCATCATGGCAGCACCGCGCTACTACGTCGGCGAAATGGCACTCGGCGGGCTTATGCAGACGATCTCGGCATTCGGGCGCGTGCAGGATGCGCTCTCCTTCTTTGTCGAGTCCTACGGCTCCATCGCCGAGCTTGCCGCCGTGATTCAACGACTTGCGGGCTTTACGGAGCATATAGATGAGTCCGCACGCGTTACAAGCGATATCGTACGAAGCGAGGGAACGAGCGACACACTCGCGCTGCAAGAGCTCTCCATCCATCTACCCGACGGCGCACCGCTCCTCACAGGTTGCACACTGCACTTTGCACGCGGCAGTCACGTCCTTGTGACAGGCGCATCGGGTGCGGGCAAGAGCACACTGCTCCGCGCACTCGCGGGCATCTGGCCGTACGGCAGCGGTACAATCGACCTGCCGCACGGGATGAGGCGGCTCTTCCTCCCCCAACGTCCCTATCTTGTCCTCGGTTCGCTGCGCCGCGCACTCTCCTATCCGCGCACAGCGGCGGCATCCGATGAGGAGATTGCACGCATCCTAAAACTGGTCGGAATGGATCATTTCGCCGCACGTCTCGACGATGTGGACGACTGGAGCCGCATCCTCTCGCTCGGCGAACAGCAACGGCTCGCCTTTGCCCGCATCCTGCTGATCCGCCCCGACTGGATCTTCCTCGACGAGGCGACATCTGCCCTCGATGAGGCACGCGAACACACTCTTTATCAACTCTTATATCAGGAACTCCCCAACGCAAGCATCATCAGCGTCGGGCATCGCTCGACTCTTTTTGCCCTTCATGACACGGAGCTCCGCCTATCAGATCAAACGTATACCTATCAGGAGATCCCCCATGAATCGTAGAGATTTTTTGCGCCAACTGGCACTCATCGGCATCGGTGCCGCCGTCTTCCCCCTCTTCCCCTCCGCAGCGGAGGCATCATGGTACATACCGTCCGTACTGCCGGGCGTCAGCATTCGCCCGACGCATTTGAAGTTCAGATCGCTTGAAAATCGCTATATGACGGACTGTATCGTTGTTCATCACATCGGCATGCCAAATAATGACGATGTCGCGGCAGAAACCGTACATGAATGGCATTTGAATCAAGGGTGGGCAGGCATCGGCTATCACTTTCTCATCCGCAAGGACGGCACGATCGAGGAGGGGCGTCCGCTCGGTACGGTCGGCGCACATGTTTACGGCGAGAACAACCACACCGTCGGCATCAACCTCGCCGGTAATTTTGAGATCGGTGCTCCAACCGACGCACAGAAGGTAGCGGCGGCTCACCTCATTGCCTCGCTCTGCACGATCTATCAGCTCGACCCACGGTGGCAGGGAACGGTCAAGGGACATCGCGACCTCAACGCAACCGCCTGCCCCGGCCGCTATCTCTATGCCCAGATGCCCGATATTGTCCAACAGGCACGTCTCTACTACGCATCCGAGGAGCTGCAAGCGGAGCGTCTGCGCATCGCACAGCGTGAGCGCGAGGAGCAGGAGGCACAGCGTGCACGCATCCGCGCACAGATGGAGGAAACGCAGCGCAGGAACGGTATGACGCGCCCCTCACATCCGACACCGAGCACGCCGAACCCGCCCGTACATCCGACACCGGAGAAGCCGAACATCAAGCCAAACAAGCGCCCCGATCTACCAAAGCCGAACCCGCGCCCCGCGCAGCGACGCATTGCAACATAGCCGAGAATTTCATGGAGGTGAAGAACGATGGGATTTCATTACCGCTGGTTCGACCGCGATCAGGAGAAAGTCGATGAGATGGGCATTCCGCTGACCCGTGCGCAGATTGACGCACGGGAACACGCAAAGGGACCCGAGCGCATCTTCTCACGCGGCGAGCAGACGGGCATCGTCCTCTCCGCGCTGATCTTTGCTTACGGCTGGACGGAGGGCGATCTCCCGCTCATCTTCTTCTGCCTTTCCTTCCTGATCTTCGAGCTGCGAAAGATTGTCGCACATTACTCCCGAACCTATGGAAAGAGCATTGCAAACGCCATGCAGGGCTTCAGCTTTGCGCTCATACTTGGCGCACTCGCTCTGGTTCTCACTACCTAGGAGGAATCTACGTGAAACAGCAAATGGGTATGGGCGTTTTGAAGGTCGGTGCCGCGCTTGCAATCGTTCTGCTCTTCGTCATCATCCACCTCCTCGCACCGGACTTCCTGCCTGAGCTCTTTACGCTGCTCGCGAGCGGCGACATCCCGCGAACAGTGGAATACATCCGTTCATTCGGTGAGTGGGCGATCGTCTTTGCCTTCCTTCTCACACTCTTTACGAATGCGCTCGGCTTCCCCCCTGCCGTCATTTTCTCAACGGCGAACGTCATTCTCTTCGGCATCGTCCCCGGCATCGTTCTCTCCTGCATTGCAGAGACCGTCGGCGTGACGATTGCATTCATCCTCATGCGCTTCTACTTCCGCGAGGCGGCGGAAAAGGCGATTGCCAAAAGCCCCTTCCTCGCAAAGATCGACCAATATAGCGGCAGCAAGGGCTTTATCATCATGCTGATTGGGCGCATGGTGCCCTACCTTCCCTCCGCCGTCATGAATGCCGTCGGCGCACTCTCCTCCATCCGCTTCCGCGACTATGTGCTCGCGTCACTCGTCGGTAAATTCCCATCGACGGGCATCGAGGCGATCATCGGGCATGACATCATCATGCAGCAGGAGGACAATACGCGTCTCATAGTCGTCATCATTGCCGCCGGCATCCTCATCTATGCCGCCATTCGCTACGAAAAGCACCTGATGCGGACGGAAACTGTCGCACAGGAAATGGAGAAAAAAGAATGACACGTCGCACCTTTTTGCAGTCCGCCGCCAAGACCATTCTCACAATGGGCTTTGGCGGTCTCTTTTCATCCCGCTCCGCCTCTGCCGCTGTCGGCATCCGTCATCTGCGCCAGACAGTGACGGCGCATCCTGCAAAGACGCGCATGATCCAGTGGGACAGCCCGCAGCTGCTGGGCAAGACCTGCGTCGAACTGCGCAGCCTGCACGGACAGGTGGAGCGTTTTATCCCCGCCTATACCTACCTCGCGATGGACGGCGAGGTACAGTTCACCTATCACGTCGAGATTCCCATTTCTGAGGGCAACGCCTACCGCGTTACACACGCATCGGGTGCAACGGATTGGATTCCGCTCCTGCCGCTTTACGAAAAGGATCGTGTATCCGCTCTGCTCTTTTCGGACAGTCAGTGCGGCGAGAGCTACGATGTCTGGCGCACAACGTATCAAACGGCATGGGAGCGACATCCGCACGCCGACTGTGCCGCCATCGTCGGCGACCTCACAGACAACGGCGAATCCGCATGGCACTGGCACAGCTTCTTCGAAGCGATGGAGACAGGGACAGCGCTTGCACGTCATCCCCATGTGCCCGTTCTCGGCAACCACGAATGCTACGGGCTGCAGTGGACAGCGGTACCGCCCGTGCGCTATCTGAAAACCTTCGCACTTCCCGACAACGGCAGCCGTGATTTTCGCGGACATTACTACTCCTTCGACCTCGGGAGCGTCCACTGCATTGTGCTTGATACACAGTTCCTCGAAGCCGAGGAGCGCGGAGATGCTCTGAAAGCGGAACAGATGGACTGGCTCCGACATGACGCTGCATCAAGCACAGCCCCGTGGAAAATTGTCCTCATGCACAAGGATATCCTAGCGTACGGCGACTATCAGCCCGAGCAGAATACGAATGACGGCATCAGCGATGTCGGACAGGTCTTTCTGGATGTATTCGACGAGCTTGGCATCGACCTCGTCATTTCGGGACATGTCCACGCCTACCGCCGCCGACAGCTACGTGCGCGACAGACGGACAAGAGCGGCACACTCTACCTCCTCGCAGGCCCTGCGGGAAATCAGTACTTTGACGTTCGCCCCGAAAGATACGACCTCATCGCAGGGCCGAACCCCACACCATCCAACTACCTCTACATGGAGGCAGATGCACAGCATCTCCACATCAGCTGCGAAACCGTGGACGGGGCGGTGCTCGATACGGTCGAACTGTACAAATAAAAAACGCCGCACCTGTGAGGTGCGACGCTTGGAGAATCGCTGCATCAAGCAGTGATTTTTCGGTCTCCCTTACTCCGCTGTGAACGGAAGAAGCGCAATATTGCGCGCGCGCTTGATTGCAAGCGTCACCTGACGCTGATGCTTCGCGCAGTTGCCGGAAATACGACGCGGCAGGATCTTGCCGCGCTCCGTCGTGAAACGGCGCAGCTTTGCGGCATCCTTGTAGTCGATATGATCCACCTTGTCCACGCAGAACGAGCAGACCTTACGACGAGGCTTGCGGCCTCGATCTCGTTTCATCATTTCGCTGTCCCTCCTTATTACGGGATGTACTGAGCATCACTTGCTCAGAATGGAATGTCGTCGTCAGGAATCACGGGACCCATCATATCCGGTGCGCCGCCCGCAGCGGGTGCGGCACTGTGTCCCATCGGCGCGTCATAGCCGCCCGAGGAGCCACCGGCATTCTTGGAATCGAGGAACTCGACATTGTCCGCCACGACATCCGTCGCATACTTACGCTGTCCGTCATTGCCGTCGTAGCTGCGTACCTGAATGCGCCCCTCAACGCCGACGCGGCGGCCCTTCGTCAAATTGTTTCCGCAGATCTCAGCCAGTTTTTCCCAGCAGGTGACGGGAATGAAGTCCGCCGTCTGCTGACCTTCCTGCTGCGCAGCCCGCGAAAAGCGGCGATCCACCGCGATCGTGAAGCGGCAGAATGCCTTTCCGCTCTGTGTGTAGCGAATCTCAGGGTCGCGCGCAAGGCGACCGATCAATATGACTCTGTTCATCGGTTTCTCTCTCCTGCATGGATTCCCGTCAGTCGATTATTCCTCGACGCCGTCCGCACGGACGATCATGTGCTTGAGCAGCTCGTCCGTGATCTTCATCACGCGGTCGCACTCAGCGACGCAGGCGGGCTCTGCATTGACGTACAGCAGAACATAGTATCCTTCGGTTGTGTCCTTGATCTCATAGGCGAGGCGCTTCTTGCCCCAGCGATCCTCTTTCTCAATCTTACCGCCGTTTGCCTGAATGAGCTTTGTGAACTTCTCGATGACGGCGTTTGTCGCTTCTTCCTCCATCGGCTTCACAATAAATATGACTTCGTACAATCTCACGAAATCACCTCCTCTTCGGTCTATGGCCGCCCCTCGCGAAGCGGCAGAGTTAATCCTATGCGAGCGCACACGAAAGAAGCACACGCTCACGCGACAGGGGTTAGTATAACACGTTTGAGACACGCACGCAAGCGTTTTTCATGCGCAGTTTCATCATTCCGTCAAAAAACCCGTTGACTGCCAAAGTACTCCTCCACCAGTTCCGTCAGCCGTCCCTCCTTCGCCGCCTGTGCCGCATCCGCCTGCACAAAGTTGCGCGTCTCCGCACGCATCGCCGCATCGAAGCCCAGAATATAGTTCGTCGCGATGAGGTAGATGATACGCGTCGGTGCCATCCCATAGACCTGATGCTGCAGAATATGCCGAATACGCTCCGCGTCATTCGGGTATTCTGCTTTTATTTTGTCCGAGTGATAGAGCCGCTTCACGATCTCCGTGATGTAAAGCCCCGACTTCATATAGAGGTCTGCAAACGTGTGCGTCGGATCATCATAGCAGCCGGGATTCTCCCGCTCGAGCGCATCCACCATCTGCCGCACGACGCGGCGCGGCGTAAAGATCTGATTCGTCTTCTGCGGCGGAATATAGTCGAAGATATCCTCGGTATGCCCCTCGTCGAAGTAGTCCGCCAACTCCCGCTTCTTCTTCAAGAACTCTGCGATGGAATCGTTAAAGACCACCTCATCAAAGATATGCCCCGCAAACTGCTCCTCTGCCCCCGTCTCGGGATTACGATACGTCCCGCCATCACGCAGAAAGCGAAAATCCGCCTCGCTGATGCCCGTGACCTCCTCAAACACATCATCATCCGTATAGTCGTCGAGATTCGCAAGCGTCATGTTCTCATCGCCATATGCCATGATAAAGCTCGGGATCGTCCGTGAGAATCCGCGCAGCCGCGCACGCACCTCATCCTCCACCGTGCGCTTCTTCTCCTCTGCCTTCACACGCTCCATGCGCTCCACGAGTTCGGCGGGCTTGTTCTCGATCGTCTCCTTGACCACGACCGCCGCCGATGCCTTGAGCGCGTCCAGTGCCTCGGCAATGCGTGCATCAAAACTCTCCTCCGCCGCCTGCACCTCCGCCTGCGTCTCGGCAGTGGAACGCTGACGCATGAGCTCCGCCCGCGCCACATTCTCCTCCTGCACATAGTCCCCGCGCAGCTCCTCAAGCCGCCGATCAAGCTCACGCTCCGTCTGCTCCAAGAGACGCTTCCGCACACCTGCCTTGACCGCATAGGCATCCGCCACAGGCGCGACGATCTCCGTCCGCACCTTCTCCTTCACCGATGCCGCAAGCCGCTCCATCGACGCCTGCACCGCCGCAGCCCCATCGCTCACCGAGATGCGGTCAATGTGCGGCGCGATATGCTCCTCGATCTCAGCATAGTGCTTCGCACCAAAAATATCCCACGTCTGCCCGATCACAATCTCATTGGAGATCGCCGCATCACCGTTCTCATCCACCGCAACGGACGAGAGATCATCGAGCGGCGGCGCATTGTTTTTGCGCGTCTCCTCCTGCGCCGGCGTCAGCTTCTCCATGATCTCACGCACAATCGCAGGCGCACCGAAGACATTCCCGATGTTCTGAAACAGGAAATTCGACAGGAAACCGCGCCGCACCACCTCCATACTCTTGAGCCGGCGCGGAATCGTCAGCACCTGCGCCGCATCCAGCTGCACCATGCGCCCCGCATCATCCTCGCCAAGCACGGGGAAGAAGTTCAGCAGTCGGCGGATATTCGTCTCACGCGCCGCCCCCGTTCCGCGCCCGTCGGCAGTCTCGGGCGAGAGATTGTTTGCGAACTCGTCAAAAATGATAAGCGTTCGTGCGGGGTCGAAGTCAAAGACATACGCCCGCTCCTTACGCATCCGCTGTCCGTTGACCGTCAGCGTACACGGATTCTGCGCACGAAATGCCGCCTGCATATAGGAGGATGGACTCTGCAGATTGCACAGCATCAGCACGCCGCACCACTCCGGGATCGTCACACCCACCGTCAGCTGCCCCACACTCAGCGTAATCGTCCGTGCGTGTTTACAGATTGTCTCGCGCACACGGTCATACGCCGCATCATTCGCACGCACATCATCGAGCGCACCGTCCCCCGCCGCGAGCACGACCTCATAGTCCCGAAACACGGGATCTTCCCGCAGCAGCCGCGCCAGAGCCTTTGCACTCGCAACGCGGTTCAGCAACCAGAGCGTATGCGGCAGCTCCCTCCGCAGTTCCTCCGTCGAGAACGGATATTTTTCATTTGTACGGAGCGCATGAAGAAACTTCCGAATCTCCGCCTCGTGGACGAATCGCCCACCCTCATTTGTGGCAAAGAACTCGTTCAGATCAAATGCGTAGTCCACGCTCTCATCATCGAGCTCCATCCCCCGCCGCAGCTCCTCCGCAATCATC
Organism: Centipeda sp. (in: firmicutes); assembly: GCF_057271695.1. NCBI lineage: Bacteria > Bacillati > Bacillota > Negativicutes > Selenomonadales > Selenomonadaceae > Centipeda > Centipeda sp. (in: firmicutes). Next base: position 3,172 of record NZ_DBHIVL010000034.1, on the reverse strand, counting down.
GGCGAGAGTTGATACGTGAACATCAAGAGCTGCGGCAGCGGCTCGTATGGATTGTACCCGTCCCCCGTCCAGTGCGCCTTTGCCTCCTGCTCGTCCGCATACGACCAGTTGTAGATCTGATCCGCCGTAAACTGCGCACTCGCAAGAGCCTTGAACGGAGTCCCTGAGAGATAGAGCGTATGCGCACGATGAATCTGACGAAACGCACGCTCCGTGCGCATCGTATCCACGCCCTCCTGCGCCTCGTCCACGATAAGAAGATCAAAGGGCAGCTCACTCATCCAGCGCAGCTTGTCAAGCTCCCCGCCAAAATACACCGATCCCTTGAGCCCCTGCAGAGACTCGAACGCCACCATGCCAATCTCCTCTACATTCGGCAGCGACGTATATGCCTCGCGGCTGAGAACCCCTGCACGAGAGCGCAGAGCCTCGGTATCCGAGACAAAGGCGAGCTCACCGCGCCACGCAATGAAGCGGTGAAAATCCTCCGCCCACGAGTTCGCAATGCTCGGACGGTTCGTCACGATCAGCACCTTCGTAAAGCCCATCCTGCGAATGAGATCGTACGAGGTTAGCGTTTTGCCAAAACGCGGCTTCGCATTCCAGAGGAACTCCGTCCCGCCATTCTTGAAGTAGTCCGCCGTCATCTGCACGGCGTCCTCCTGCTCGCGGCGCAGCTCGTATGTATGTTTTTCCGCCGCCTGCAGTGTTTTGCGGCTCGCAAAACGATGAAAATGTCCGAGCAGCGTCATACCGTCCGCATGAAACCACTCCGTGCGCGGCTCGCGCTCCACTCGCAGTGCTTCTAAATAGGCATGAAAATCGTGGTCGGTGAAATATTCGCCCGAGCTGTCCTTATACATTGCATTATCCGCCCACGCGAGTTCCCAGTGGATATGCGCCGTATGCGTCTGCTGTGCGATGCGCTGCTCGACCGTCTGCCGCTCCGTATAGCCGACCTTCGTCCACCCCTCATGATAGGAGATGCCCGGCGTATTGTAGGCATAGATCATCGGGACAATCCGCGTAAAGGACTGAATCTCCACCGCCATCACGTCATCTCCTTTACATGGGACTCGATAAAGGCAATCTCCTCCGCCGAGAGTCCGTACTTCGCATAGAGTTGTCGGTCAATCTCCGCAACAGACTGCGACCAGTCAATATCCGAGGAGGAGGAGAAATCTTGAAGGGGAACATAAGCCCATTTCTCACGTGTGTTATGCTGCGTAATTTTCAACACACCAAGCATAGCACGCGCAAATTTACTCTTAACATATTTCAGGCAATTCGCTGCTTCTCCTTCTGTCGCAAATGCACCAATGCTTAAGAAGGTTTCCGTAGCCCCTATGAGGGGAGCCCCTATGAGGGGCGTACTTAGCACCTCACCTAACGCTCCAGAACCGTTTGCTTCGGGGATAAACACCTTAAAGGTATAAAAACTATCCGGCGGGTCTTGAAAATCCTTTCGTGCCCAATACCAGACACGCTTGCCTTTCATCAATCCTAAGAAACGCACATATTCATGATTGTCAAGAGGTTTTTCCTTAAAAAACACAATTCCTTCCAGTTTTTGAAACGCTCCTGTTCCAACATCGAATTTGTGCCCTTTGGATTGAATATCCTCTATCTCCGGGTGTTCGTCCAATGCTTTTGCAGATAACCTATATACACCACGTCCAGAGATAATTGTCCCGAGCGACTGTTCAATCCTCGGCTCAACTTTTTTCAAGATGCTGTTCAGTTCTTCAAATGCCGTAAACGTCCCTATCGGCTCGAATATTTTTCCTGCATCATAGTATGTGATGGCAACTCCGCCTTTGATATCTGTCTCGGGGAATACCTTTGCGCTGTTTGGTTCGTAAAAGAGCACCTTAAAATGTTCATCTCTGAGCATCTTTTTATTCCAATCCTTCGGTGTACTGCCCGCATTGAACAAAAAACGCGCAGGGTGAATCAGCGTGACTTTGTCGGATACTTTTCGCGCTTCGTCGATGAACAAATTGTAAACAGGCTTTGCAAAATTGGCATTATTGCCCCAATTATTGAAATCATCGTTATACGGCGGATTCCCAATCACAAAATCAAATTTCATCGTTCGTCCCCCCGTGTTCACCCTACGATACTCCAATCCGCTCTGCCGTCGCCAGTCATAGATGCGGACGGGCGGTGCTTCCTCTCTGTGTGCAGGAAAGAGACTGAACTCCTCGACCTCCGTAGGCAGCTCAAAGAGTGGCAGTTCCATCGGCTCATGCTCTGCCGACACGCGGGGAATCGTCCCACGAATCCCGTCCATCTGCCAGAGATTCCAGACAATCGTCCGCACAATCGCACGGTATTCGCGCTCCGTCGGCTTGCGCCGCCATCGTGCACGCAGATATTCCTCGAACGTCATGAGGAGATTCACACGCGCAATCAGCAGGTTATCCCCCTGGAACTCATAGCCGTACGTCGCCTGATAGGCACGCAGAGCCCACTTCATCCATGCCGTTTCATCAACAGCATTCTCCGTCACCACGCGCAGCTTGCGGTCAAGGATGCCCTGCCGCTCGGCGAGGGGGACGCTCTCCATCGTCGCGAGATCGTAGCGGTGCACGAGATACGGCGCCTCGCCGCAGGTAATCTCAAGCCGCCGCGCATCCACATAGTGCTGCCATTTCTTCCGCCGAGGAAAGCTGACGCGCTCCGACGGCACTCCCTCCGGCATAAAGGGGTCATGCCCGCCAAAGTACACCGCATCTGCCGCCGCGATCATCTTGCGGCAGATATGGAGCGGGGTGAACACCTCCGCATGGCGGCGTGTCCGCTCACTCTGCTGCTCCATCTCCTTGCGTGCACGCGTCTTGATCACATCCGAGTGCTCTCCCGTGATGAGTGCGGGTCGGATTTCCTGCGTCTGCTCGTAGGAATAGCCGAGGGCACGATAGGCATCGGTCGCCCAGAGGATATTTCGCTTTGTCGTCTTATCCGCCAGCAGCGGCGCAAGCAAGCCCTTCGCATTCAGCTGCAGTATTTCATCCTGTATCCCTACGAGCAAGGCACACCTCCATTCAGCATTTCTTCATTTCTTTTTTATTTTATCACATGAACTGCCTCCATCGCTAGAGGAAATTCGCCGCATTAAGGAATCGCTGATAAAATGAAGTCCGTCAGATTGGCGTAGATTTTTTCGTCC
>NZ_DBHIVL010000033.1:0-26226 GCF_057271695.1 Centipeda sp. (in: firmicutes) | reverse complement strand
TTATGAGTCCTTTTTTTGTTAAATTGTGTTGCACTTAGATTGTACATCCAAGGTACAAAAAGGGGCTGCAGCACGAAGTTTTTTAGCTTCGTGCTGCAGCCCCATCCGTGTGTGAAACAGTGAAATCAGAAGAAGAACTCGACGCGGCCGAAGAATTTGTTCATGCCGGTCTTTCCCTCGGGCTCTGCAGAGTAGATCTCCTTGCCGCGGAAGTAGATGAGAGAGCCGACGATGTTCTTCTGCAGCGTATACTGTCCGCCGACTTCCCAACCCTTTGTATTCCACATGGCGCCGTCGAACGTCGGAGCGATTGTGCCCGCGCCGCCGATGTAGCGATAGGCGGCGTAGATGCCGAATGAGCCGGGATCTGCCTCATCCGCTCCCTTGTAGCCGAGCTCGATGTTGTAGGACTTCAGATGTTCTTTCTTAATCTCTGCCGTTTCGTTGCTGTTGTTCTTCCAGTAACCGCCCGAGAGATAGACCGTCTGCGTGGGGTGATAGGTCATGCCGAGACCGTAGAAATTGAGTGGATTTTTCATCCCGATCATGTCATGGATGGCGGACTTGTTGGCGACTCGTAGGTAGTCGATACCGAGATGGAACTTCTCCGAGGGATCCCAGTTTGCTGTCACGCCCTGCACACTCGCAGTGGTGCCGCCAGAATAGAGCCCTTTGTCGATGGACTCCTGGATCTCATCGCCCCATGCGGCGTTCAGGAGGTTGTAGCGTCCGGCGTAGATCGTGCCCGAAACTTGCTTATCCTTGCCGAGGGTAACAGCTGCGCCCGAAATCGTGTCATCGAACAGCATCCCCTGCTCCGTGAGGATGGGCAGCTTGCCGAGTTGAATCACAGTTGAGCCGTACTTACCCTCTGCATAGGCGCGTTTGAGCTTTACATTGCCGTCCTTGCCACTGTCGGTTTTGAGGTCGATCTTGGAATCCAGACGCGCCTTGACCGACCAGTGGTCGCTTACCTCTGCGGTGGGGTTGAGACGGAAGAGCAGCTCGTTGTTCGTCTGCTTGTGCCCCAAGTACTTGGTTACGAACTCGCCGCCCGTGCGCTCATAGGTGTACTGGAGTTTTCCCTCCCACTTCACCATATCCGCGTGCTTTTCGAGGTTCGACACGCGTACGCCGAGGTTGTTCAGCTCGTCCGCGAACTCGGCGGCAAGGCGGTCGACGAGTGCCTTGTCCGATGCGGACATATCGCCCTTTGCCATCGCCTTTGCCGTCATCTGCGCCATCTCATAGCGTGTGATGTTGCGGTCGCCGCGATACGTGCCGTCACCGTAGCCCTCAACCACACCGTCGGCGGCGAGCTGCGTCACAGCGTCGTACGCCCAGTGGTCGCGTGGCACATCGCTGAACGGATTTGCCGCCGCGAACGTCGTTGACGCTGCGCCGATGACGAGTGCCGCACTGAGCGCGGATACCAGAGACTTCTTCATGGGGAATTCCTCCTTTTGAACTGTGGGAGAAGGTTCGCCTGTGTTTCCAATGACATACATTGTGTCTGCAGCAAGGCCTTCCATCCATATTGATATTGAGATTAAATCCTATTATACGAGCGCATGAAAGTCATTGTCAAGCAGAAGCTTTAGAAAAATAAATAAATCATGGGGAAAATATATTCTCTGATTTCCTTACCAATGATTTGCGTGTGTGTTATAATGAAGAAAAATCATGGGATTGTGATTGTTGGGAGGAAACTATCATGAACGAATCCATCAAGGCGGTACATCTCGCACATACGGATGACGCGCGCGCGGATGTCATGGCATTCGATTCGGGCGCAACGGCGCGTGTGGTCGCGTTTCATCGGAGCTTGCCGGACTACGCGCCGACGTCGCTTGCAGATCTGAAACGTCTCGCGGCGGGGCTGGGGCTTGGACGGCTCGCGGTGAAGGACGAGAGTGCGCGGTTCGGCCTGAACGCGTTCAAGGGGCTTGGGGCAAGCTATGCGGTCGCGTGCTATCTCGCGCAGCACCTCGGGCTCTCTGAGAGCGAGATGACCTATGAGAACCTCACGAAGCCGGAGTACCGCGAGCAGCTGCGAAGGGTCACGCTCGTCACGGCGACGGACGGCAACCACGGGCGCGGCATCGCGTGGGCGGCGAAGCTCTTCGGCGTGTTTGCTCATGTCTTCATGCCCAAGGGGGGCTCGCCCGAACGCCTCGCGAACATTCGCGGGCTCGGTGCGGAGGCATCGTTTACAACGTACAACTATGACGACACCGTGCGTCATGCGGCGAATCTCGCGAAGGAAAAGGGCTGGGTGCTCGTGCAGGACACGGCGTTTGAAGGCTATGCCGAGATCCCACTTCGGATCATGCAGGGCTACACGACACTCGCGCATGAGGCGGTCGAGCAGTACGCGGAACCCCCGACGCATATCTTTTTGCAGGCGGGGGTCGGCTCCCTGCCCGCTGCGATTGCGGGCTACTTCGCCGCGCACGATTGGGAGAAGCGCCCCGTCATCACGATTGTCGAGCCGAATCGGGCGGACTGCATCTACCGCACGGCTGCCGCCAGCGACGGTGAGCGGCATATCGTGACAGGCGAGATCAACTCCATCATGGCGGGGCTCTCTTGCGGTGAGCCGAGTCCGATCGCGTGGGAGATTCTGAAAGACTACGCCGATCACTTCGTCTCCGTCCCCGAATGGGTTGCAGCGAAGGGGATGCGCATCCTTGGCAATCCGCTCGACGACGATCCGCGTGTCGTTTCGGGCGAGAGCGGTGCGGTCACGACGGGACTCGTTGCAGAGCTCATGCAGAACCGCAGCCTTGACTACCTGCGTGACCGCATCGGTCTCGGCAAGGATGCCCGCATTCTCTGTATCTCCACCGAGGGCGACACCGACCGTACGAATTACCGCCGCGTCGTATGGGACGGGCTGTATCCGAGCTATTGACCATAAATAGACACAAAGTACCCCTGCGCCGAAACGGTGCAGGGGTATTGTCATAGGCGAAAGTATTCTTGTCGCATCATATCAAATAGTCTATGCTATGCGTCCGGTTTGTCTCCTTGACAGGACAAAAAATCTGTGCCAATCTGACGGACTTCATTTTATCAGCGATTCCCTAGAGAACCCCCAAAAATCCTCTGCGTCCAAATTGATGCAGAGGATTTTTTGTGTGAGACCCACATTTGTATTTCCGCTTCTGTTGAAAAACGGAAATACAAAAGGTATAATGGGCATAGAAATTTCCGTTTGTATAGGAGGGGAGCGGTATGGACACGCGTGCAGGATACGAGCGACAGAATCTGACAGGAGAGCTTACCTATCGCTCTTTTGTTCCTTCTCCTTTGCCGCCCCATCCGTCCGTTGCGCTCGACGCGGGGGGCGTGGAACTCCTCGTTGCGGCACACCGTCAGCTCGCACTGCTTGAGGGGCTTGCGGCGCGTATTCCGAATATGGAGCTGTTTGTCTCCATGTACGTTCGCAAGGAAGCACTGCTCTCCTCCCAGATTGAGGGGACACAGGCGACACTTGAGGATGTGCTCGACCCGCTCGTGGATGTAAATGTCAATCGGGATGTTGCGGATGTCGTGAACTACATCCGCGCGACGGAGTTTGCACTGCGCCGTCGCAGCGAGCTGCCGCTCTGCAGTCGTCTGATTCGTGAGATGCACGGTGTTCTGATGGAGGGCGTGCGCGGGCAGGAGAAATATCCCGGCGAGTTTCGACGCACTCAGAACTGGATCGGCGGGGCGGGCAGTACGCTGAAGAACGCACGCTATATCCCGCCGAATGTAGAGGATATGAATGCGGCGATGTCTGCACTTGAGACGTATATGAATGCAGAGGACACACTCGATCCGCTCATTCGTACGGCACTCGTTCACTATCAGTTCGAGACGATTCACCCCTTTCTTGATGGGAATGGGCGCATTGGACGGCTGCTGATTACGCTTTTCCTGATGGAGCAGAATCTCTTGAGCACGCCCGCTCTCTACATCTCCTATTTCCTGAAGCAAAACCGTATCGAATACTATGACCGTATGACTGAGGTGCGGCGCACCGGGAATTATGAGCAGTGGATTTTGTTCTTCCTGCGTGCGGTTGCGGTATCGGCAGAGGATGCTGTAGCGGCGATCGACTGCCTGCACGCGCTTCATGAAAAGAATGTGGGCGTGCTCACGGATGGGACGAATAAAAAGCAGTTTACCACACTGACAAAACTTTTTTCCTACCTCGAAGCACATCCTATGATCGAAGTGAAAAAGACTGCCGAGGTCCTGGGGGTATCCTATAACGCCGTCTCGCGTGCCGTTGCGGTACTGATCGAAAAGGGGATCTTGGAGCAGCAGGCTCAGGTCGGCAAAACACGGATTTATTCGTATGCTGCGTATTTGGCAATTTTGCGGGGGGATACGTGATCTGTCAGCGCGATGCGAACGACTCAAACGGTATGAAGTGACAGACGCTTCTGTCACTTTTTTATCCTAAATTGCAATATCAAATCGGACAGTAGTAGGTAACAGAATCAAAAATTATGAGCGAAGATTTTTTAGTGCAGCATCGAAACACTCTTGCGGCGTCTCATAACCTAGAATTTTGCGTGGCAGCGTATTGATCCAATCCTCTACACGCTGTACTTCTTCCTCGCTCAAGTTCGTCATATCCATGCCCTTCGGAATGAAATACCGAACGAGTGCATTCTGCTTCTCGTTCGTTCCACGTTCCCAAGGCGCGTAAGGATGCGCATAGTACACCTTCACCTCGGGAATGACTTCTTGCAGACGGGCGAACTCGCTCCCATTGTCACAGGTAATCGTACGAAACACCTGTGAAAACTGTGCTCCATAGAGCTCTCTGCGTTTGGCAATGCCTTCGGCAACCGCCTCCGCAGTCTTCGCCCGAATCTTTATGAGATGCCTCTTTCGCTTCTTACGTTCATCAGCGGCAAGCAGAACAGGATCTGTTCCCTTTTTCCCGACAATGGTGTCAAGCTCCCAGTTGCCAAAGGTAACACGCTCGTCAACCAGCGGATCACGTTGGTCGATACGCTCACCGAAGGATCTATGATTGTCGTCGGTCTTCTTCTCTTTGTGTTTGCGGCGTACCTTCTGGCGTAGGTCGATGTTTTTGACCTTGAGCAGCCCCATGGCGATGTAGTTGTAGATGGTCTTCGTGCAGACCTGAACCGCAAATTTATGTGTCCGATTTCATTTTACAATGAACCATGAGAGAAAAAATTTATTTTCAGGGTTGACAGAAGCACCCCGCTCGGGTATAATTTCACTATCGTCTGTGAGGCGGTATGCTGATTTAGCTCAGTTGGTAGAGCAGCTCATTCGTAATGAGCAGGTCGTAGGTTCAAGTCCTATAATCAGCTCCATTTGAAATGAAAGGCTTCCGAGAGATCGGAAGCCTTTATTTGTGCGTGAAGGAAAATAAATAGCACAATATGGAGAAGTAGGGAACATTGGTCGGATGTTGACGGAGGTTTGTGAAATGCACGGGCAGGTACGCGTCTATTTTTATGCCATCAGTGCGGTTGTGATCTGGTCGACGCTCGCGGCGGTGGCAAAGAGTCTCCTCACCGTGATTCCGATGTTTGAGGCACTCTTTCTGAGCAGCCTCATCGCATCGGTCTTCCTGCTCGTCCAGCAGGAGATACGTGGAGGGCTGCGGGTGTTTCGTGCGTATGACGGACGTGGCTACCTCGCGATGGCGGCACTCGGCTTTATTGGACTCTTTGTCTACTCGGGGCTCTATTTCTACGGACTGACGCAGCTGACTTCGCAGGAGGCGTGCATCCTCAACTATCTCTGGCCGATGATGATCGTCCTCTTTGCGGCACTCCTCCTCGGGGAGCGGATCACGCTGCGCACCGCCGTCGCGCTGCTCCTCTCCTTCTCAGGCGTGCTGGTGCTGACGCTCGGCGAGGAGGGGCGCGCGGATGGAAATGCCGTCCTCGGCTCGCTCGCGTGTGTGCTCGCGGCACTCTGCTACGGGCTGTTCTGCGTGCTGAACCGAAAGCGGAATGTGGATCCGACGGTGCTGATGACGGTCGCGTGGGGCGTGACTGCGCTCTGTGCACTGCCCGTGACACTCATGGAGGAGACGTGGGTCACGCTGTCGTGGACGCAGTGGGGCGGGATGCTCTGGTTCGGCATCTTCGTCAACGCAGTGGGCTACCTCTGGTGGGCAATGGCTCTGCAGGAGGCACAGAATGCGGCGATGGTCGCGAACCTCGCCTACTTCGTTCCGCTCCTCTCGCTCGTCGTCTCTGCCGTTACGCTCGGCGAGGAGATGTCCCGCGCCGCGCTCCTCGCGCTCGTGCTCATCATGGGCGGAATCCTCTTGCAGAGTGTAAGGCGGGGGAAGGTGCGTTGAAAAACAAAAGGAGGGCTGCTCTCGGAGCGCCCCTTCCACCGCTTACGCGGTCCCCCTCCCCCGTTGTGAACGGGGGAGGCTGAGGTTACGGCATATTAGCTTCCCCCGCCGAAGCGGGGGAAGTGGCGAGCTTGCGAGCCGATAGGGGCGCCCCAAATGAAGCCTTTATTCCTCCGGCAGAGCCGCGTGCAGCGTCGTACCGATGGGTTCGCGAATGACGAGCTCGGCATGGCGGTCGGCACTCGTCTCACTCTTGTTGATAAGGACGAGATGATCGCCGCGGAAGTAGTCGATGAGCCCCGCTGCGGGATAGACAATGAGCGATGTGCCGCCGATGATGAGCGTGTCCGCCGCGCGGATGGCGGCGACTGCACCCGCGATGGTGTCACTCTCCAGACTTTCCTCATACAGCACCACATCGGGACGAACCATGCCGCCGCAGTCGCAGTAGGGGATGGGCGTGTGCTCCATGATGTAGTCCAGCTCGTAGCGTGCGCCGCAGTCCATGCAGTGTGCGCGGCGGATCGAGCCGTGCAGCTCGTAGACCGTCTTGGAGCCTGCCGCCTGATGGAGGCCGTCGATGTTCTGCGTTACAACTGCCGCGAGGTGTCCCTGCCGCTCAAGCTCGGCGAGAGCGTAGTGTCCTGCGTTCGGCGTGGCAGAGAGATAGACAAACCGCCGCCGATAGAAGTCGAAGAACTCGGCGGGGTGCGCCATGAGAAAGCTGTGCGATGCCATCTGCTCGGGGGCGAACTCCCTGTGCAGCGTCTCGCTGTAGATGCCGCCCGCACTGCGAAAGTCCGGAATCCCCGACTCCGTCGACATGCCCGCCCCGCCGAAGAATACCGCGCGGCGGCTTTCTGCTAGGATTTCTTTGAGTCTTGCGATCTTGTCCATCGTGTACCTCCTTGCTTGACATTTTGTAGGGGGGTGGATATAATGAAAATACAAAAGGACGACTGGTGATTGGAACCACCGGTCTCTCCGCAGAATTTTATGTTCTTGAAAGAGGAGCCGACGTGAACCGCGCGTACGGTTCTTTTTTCTGCCTATCTAGTAATCAGAAATATGATGTTGACTGCGAGCGTTGCCGCCGCAATCAGAAGCGATAGCTTTTCAAAAAGCGTCACGCACATCACCCCCACAAAGGGAGGAAACCGACACTCACCAGTCGCTCATTTCATTATAGCACGTAGATTCGTTATGAGGAAGTACAAAACGGAGCAGATATTCGTCTGCTCCGTTTTGTGTGCAAGAACTCAAATCAGAAATTGTACGTTCCACCGAGGATGAAGTGGCGGCTCGGCATGGCGTAGGCTCCCATACTTGTCCATGCGGATGGTGTGACACCGATGGACTCGTAGCTCTCATCTGTGAGGTTGATGCCCTTGAGGTAGATCTTGAAGTCCTTCGAGACATGATAGTTCACGCCGAGATCGAGCGTCAGGTAGCGGGAATCCGTAAAGCGCGCTGCGCTGCGCCCCGTCACATAGTTCAGATCAAGGTCTGCATCCCATTTCCTCTGTGTGTAGGAGATGCCGAGGTTGTAGCCGTTCGGGCGCGTATTCGAGGAGAGGAAGCCCCTGTCAGAATCAGTGGAGTCAATGTGTGCAAAGCTGTATGCCGCACGCACCGTCCAGTGATCATCGGCACGGTAGCGTGTACTGAGTTCGAGTCCCCGACGATCTTCGGTCTGGACGTTTTTATAGTAGCCGCGCACATAGACCGAGGTCATAGGATCCGTGTAGCCGTTCACCCAGCGAAGCGCATCCTTTACCTTGCTCCAGTAGAGGCTGCCCGAGACGGTCCACTTGCGCGTGATCTGACTGTCTGCACCGATGGTAAAGGTATGTGAGCGCTCCTGCTTCAGATCTTCCCTGCCCACCCAGTAGGGAGAGTCGGCATAGCGCATCTTGAGCGATGGATTATTGACTGCCTGCCCGAAGGAAATGTAGGCATGCGTCCTGCGGTCAAATTTTTTGTTCAGGCTGATGTGCGAGGTGACATCCGTCCCAAAGTCGTTGTGATGCTCAAGTCGTGAACCGAGTTTCAGCGCATAGCCTCGCCCGAGCTGCCAATCATCCTCCAGGAAGAGTGCCTTTGTGATGGCGGACGCATCCATCGGGATATAGCCGCTCATCTCGTGGATTTTTTCCTGCGACCAGAGGAAGCCGCCGATGAGCATATTCTTGTCGCCGAGCATCCAGAGTTTTTGCCCCTCAAACGTGTTGCGCCGCAGGTGATGGTCGTACTGGGAATTAAAACCGCCATCTGACTTTGCCTCGTTGCGATAGAAGCGCAGGAATGTGCCCTCACCTTCCTTCTCCGAGCCGAACATATAGGTGACACCATAGCCCGTATCGACAATGTTTTTACGTCCCTGATACGAGGATACGCCTGTCCTTGGATTTTTCAGTCTCACACCGTAGCCATCATCTCCCTCATGACGGCTGAACTCAAAACGGAGACGATCATTGCCAAGGATACGGTCAAATCCGACGTTGTAGTCCGTGCGGTTGATGTCACTATTCTCGAAGGTGCGCTTTTCGCCGTAGGCGTTCTTATACTGGAAATCCTTGCGGCGCTCATGTGCGACACCGACCTTGATGCTGTTCTTGCCGTCGCCGCCGCTGATGTTCACACCCGCACGCTTCTCGCCCCACGAGCCGAGCTGCATGTTGAAGGAACCAGTCGGTTTTCCCGCCGTCGGGCGCTTTGTGATGATGTTGATGACGCCTGAGACGGCACGCTCGCCATACAGCGAGGAGTTTGGCCCGCGTACGATCTCGATGCGCTCCACGTCGCCGATTGCAATCTGATCCACATCGACGGCGTTCGTGTCCCCACTGACGACGAGATGATCCCAGTTGACCTTCTTGCCGTCCACCATGACGAGGACGCGCGTGTCGCCGTTGATGATCGGATAGGCGGCAAAGCCCTTCTGCACGACGTTGATATTCGCGCCCTTCAGTGCATCGGAGACGCTCTTGTAGTTGCCACGCTCGATCTGCTCCTCCGAGATCAGCGTGACATCCGCCGGCACATCGCTGATCGCCGTCTCGCTGCGGCTTGCCGTGACGACGACTGCCTCGGTCTCATAACGCTGTGCGCCGTCATTCGCTGTCCCTGCTGCGTACACCGGAGGGGGGGCAAATGCCTGCCCCGATCGTCAGTGCGCCTGCAATGAGTCCGCTGAGTACTGATTTTCTCATCTTTTCATCCCTTCTGATTCATCCCTGAGGGCATCCAGCCCTGCGGCAATATCTTCAAGTGCCGTGATACAGCGCTCGTTCCCATTGTTGACATCGGCAAAATGCACGATGATGATGCGGTTTTCCCGCACGGCTTTCATATTTTGGAGGTTTGGATCGCTGCGCAGCTCGGCGCGCGCCTCCTCCTCCGTGCTGTCCTTCGGATTCACATAGATGATGACATCGGGGGCAAAGCCAAGGACGCGCTCGGGGCCGACGGCGCGCATCTGGCGGTCAACGATGTTGTCTGCACCCGCCTTGCGTGCGATGTCGTCGATGATGTATGTCCTGCCGTACATGCTGTAGAGACTGTTTCCGTGCGCCTGTAAAATCATGGCGGTATATCGCTGCCCGCGTGCCCTTGCCCGCTCCTCGACGGCGGCGACGCGCTTCTCCAATCCTCTCGTATAGGTCGCTGCACGCTCCTCCGCGCCGAAGATGTGACCCATATCTTCGATAAAAGGGTAGACCGTTCCCTCAAGCGTTGGCGTTCCCCTCCGCACAGTGGCGGGTACGATGTACGCGCCGATGCCGCGGTCGAAATAGGAGTAGACATCGCCGAGTGCCTCGGGGGTGAAGTGGTGCGACCACCCGATGATGAGATCGGGACGAAGTGCCACAACCTCCTCGCGGCTCGGGACATAGGGGGCGGTGAGGATGGGGAGTGCGGCGTAGGCATCCGCATAGGCGGGCGGCTCTGCTCCGTAGGGCGCAATCGTGCCAATGATGCGATCCGAAAGCCCGAGATCGATGAGCAGTTCTGTTGCCCCCGGATAGGAGATAAGCACACGCTTCGGCGTATGGGGGAGGGTGAATGTCGTGAGGCGTCCCTCGCTGTCCGCCGTCGTACAGGCAATGCCGTCCACGGGCGACTCCTGTGTACCTGTGCCGCGTCCGTCCGTTGCTGCGAGCGAGAGTACGAGTGCGGAGAATGCGAGGAGGGGGAGGAGGCGCAGCATACGAGAGATGCGGCGGAGTGTCCTGCCTGCATCGTGTGCATTCCTCATAGCGGTTGCTCCGTGCGGTAGTCGACGAGCGGCAGCCCCGCCGTATCGTAGGTGACATTTGCACGCACACCGTAGATTTCTGCGAGCATTTCCGCCGTGATGATTTCACGTGGAGTGCCGATGCGTGCGATCCGCCCCGCCTTCATGACAACAAGGAGATCGGCGTACATCGCCGCGAGGTTGAGGTCGTGGAGTGCAGCGATCACGCCAATGCCGAGTCCCTTCACCAGATTGAGGATGTGCAGCTGGTATTTGATATCGAGATGATTCGTCGGCTCATCGAGAATGAGCAGCTGCGGCTCTTGCACAAGACAGCGTGCGAGCATGACACGCTGCTGCTCGCCGCCCGAGAGCTCGTTAAAGGAACGCTGTGCTGCCTCCATCATGCCGACGCGCTCAAGTGCGGTGCGCACGAGGGCACGATCCTCCTCCGTGTCCTCCTCAAAGCTCTCCTTGTACGGCGTACGTCCCATGTGTGCAATTTCCTCCACGCTGAAATCAAAATCAACGGCGTGGAACTGTCCCATGACCCCGATCTCCTGTGCCGCTGCACGCAGCGGAATCTCTGCGATCGGTACATCGTCCATTGTCACCTGTCCTTCCTGTACGCGATGGACGCGGTAGAGATGCTTCAGCAGGGTGGACTTGCCGCAGCCGTTCGGCCCGAGCAGGGCGATGAAGCGATCAGCAGGGAGATCGGCAGTAATGCCGTGGAGGATTTTCTTGTCGCCGATGTGGAAGTTCAGATCTTCGATGTGGATATTTTTCATCGCCCGCCTCCTAAGTTTCCGCCGCTGCCGAAGAGCAGCTTCATGAAGAGCGGCGCACCGATGAGTGCTGTGATGATGCCGATTGGAAGATCGCCCGCAGGGAGCAGCGTGCGTGCGAGCAGATCGGAGGCGACGAGGAAGATCGCCCCGACGAGGAGGGCTGCCGGCAGGAGACGGCAATGCGATGCGCCTGTAAATGCGCGTACGAGATGCGGGACAACCAGTCCGACGAAGCCGATGATGCCGCAGGTCGGAACGAGTACCCCTGTGAGGAGCGCGAGGAGCGTCATATAGCGGCGACGTGTTGCACTTGCGTCAATGCCGAGCGTGACCGCCAGCTCCTCGCCGAGCAGGAGTACGTCGAGCGTGCGCAGCTGGGAGAAAAAGTAGATGGCGAGCGCGGTGACAATGAGGACGGGAAGGAAGAGACTGTGCCATTTCGCATCCGCGAGACTGCCCATCGTCCAGAACGCGGCGGACTGCATCCCCTCCGCATCCGCCGCCATGTAGACGATGAAATTCGTCGCCGCAACGCAGAGCGCACTGATCGCCGCACCCGCGAGCACGAGCTTTACCGTCGAAACACGTCGGTGCATTCCTGCGAGCATGAGTACAGCGAGTGTTGCGAGGATCGCACCGAGGAAGGCTGCGCCCGGCACCCCAAGCGGGATTGCCGCTGAGCCAATGAGGATCGCGAGCGTCGCACCGACCGATGCGCCGGAGGCAATACCGAGGATGAACGGTTCTGCGAGCGGGTTCTGCACACTCGCCTGCATGACGACCCCCGCAAGTGCAAGCCCCGCACCTGCCGTCATCGCAAGCAGGACGCGCGGCACACGCAGCGACCAGATGATATCTGTCCGCCCGGCAATAGAAGTCTGCTGAAAAGTGGTCGCTCACGCGGCGTTACTGAGGGCGGCGTGAAATGGTTGATTCCATCAAAAAACAGCCACACATACAGTGTGACTGTTTTTTCGTATCATGTTATTCCTTCGCAACCAGTTCAATCGCCTGCTTGCCCGTCATGTGGGCGATGCTCATCTCGAGCATACAGAAACGCTCCCACACGCCGTCGATCTCCGCCGCGTGTTGCTGCTCGGTATTGTCCGGCGCGTATTTGACGGCGAGTTTGTGTGCGGCGGCACGTTTTTCCACCGCATCGTCGATGATGCGGATGCTGCCAAAGACGATGACGCTGCGATACGCTGTCGTGTACTTCTCGGGAATGACCTCGTCCTGATCTATGACGGCGAAGGAGACATTCGGATTCCGCTGGATGGCGTCGATCTTGTGCCCCTCGGTCGCGCTGTGAAAATAGATGTGCTCGCCATCGTAGACGTAGCTGAGGGGAACGGCGTAGGGGAATGCCTTGTCGCCCGTGAGGGCGAGCACACCCGCCGATCCGCGCAGGAGCACTGCCTCCGCCTCTTCGTAGGACAACTGTTGAACCTTGCGGCGCATTTTGTGAAACATGGCAGTACCTCCCTACTAAAAAATGGAGGAATCCAGATGGATTCCTCCGTGCATAGTCAATAATGGTGGAGACGAAGAGGATTGAACTCTCGACCCCCAGATTGCGAACCTGGTGCTCTCCCGGCTGAGCTACGTCCCCGTGACTGACAGGGGATATTATACCGCGCTGCCGGAAAAAATGCAAGTGTTTTTTTTACCGCATCTCCCGCAGCACGTCCGCCGCGATCTGGGGGGCGGTGAGGTGGTACTCACGCGCGAGTGCGTGGGGGTCGTAGCGGTTGAAGAATTTCTTCGGCAGACCGTAGTTCCGCACGCGCACGCTACCTTTTTCACCGTAGAAGGAAGATATCTTCTGCCCGAAGCCGCCTGCGAGGATGCCGTCCTCGATGGTGAGGATGAGGCTGTGGGTCTCGGCGAGGGAGGTGAGCAGCTCCGCATCCAGTCCCGAGAGGTAGAGCGGGTTGACAACGGTCACGCTCAGTCCCTCGTGCGACAGTTCCTCTGCTGCCTCCGAAGCGAGCGCGGCGAAGTTGCCAACGCCGATGAGCGCGACATCTCTGCCCTCGCGCACGACGATGGAGCGGTTCAGCTCGCTGTAGTCCGTACGTACGGGATAGGGGCTCTCCTCGTAGCCACTGTAGGGCATACGGATCATGACGGGGTGCGCGGTCTGCTCCACCGCCCAGCGCAGGACGGCAATGTGCTCGGCGACGCTCGTCGGCGCGAGGTAGACGAGGTTCGGGATGTTGGAGAAGATAGAGATGTCATAGAAGCCCAGGTGTGTCACGTCCGTCGAACGATAGAGGGACGTGCCTGTGGCGAGAAAGACGGCAGGGTTGCGGTTGATGGCGACATCCTGCGACATCTGATCGTAGACGCGCTGGAAGAAGGTGCTGTACGTCCCGAAGATCGGACGTGCGCCGGCGCGTGCGAGCCCCGATGCCATCGCAACGGCGTGTTCCTCGGCGATGCCGACATCGACGTACTGACTGCCGAGCGCGACGCGATCCTCGGGTGAGAGATTGATGCCGCCGACGATGCCCGCCGAGAGATAGACGAAGTTCGGGTTCCGCTTCGCCGTTTCGAGGACAAAGTCCACCGTCGCGACGGCATACAGGTCAGGCGTGGATTCCTTTTTCTCAATGCCGCTCTCGATGTGAAAGGGGGCATGGCGATGCCAGCCCTCGGGATCGTTTTCGGCGAAGGATAGTCCTTTGCCCTTGACGGTGTGGATGTGGATGACGATGGGGCGATCCGAGTCCTTTTCCTCGGAGAATACGCGGATGAGTTCCTCCGTGTCGTTGCCGTCCGCGACGTAGCGGTAGCGAAGCCCCAGCGAGCGGAACAGGTTGTCCTCCGCCGCACCGTTCGTCTCGCGCAGTTCTTTGAACTTACGGTACATGCCGCCGTGGTTTTCGGAGATGGACTGGTCGTTGTCGTTGAATACGATGATGAAGTTTGAGCCCATCTCGCCGATGAAGTTCAGCCCTTCGAGTGCCTCGCCGCCCGACATCGCGCCGTCGCCGATGACGACGACGACATTCTCCGTGTCGCCCGCAAGGTTGCGTGCCTTGGCGAGCCCCGCAGCGAGACTGATGCCCGTTGAGGTGTGCCCGATGTTGAAGAGGTCGTATGCGCTCTCGTCCGTGTTCGTAAAGCCGGAGACATCGTGGTACTCCGCTGGATTGACATATGCGCCGACGCGTCCCGTCAGCATTTTGTGGGGGTAGCACTGGTGGGATACATCGAAAACAATCCTGTCGCGTGGCGCATCAAACACCGTGTGGAGTGCGATGGTCGCTTCGATGATCCCGAGGTTCGGTCCGATATGCCCGCCGATGAGGCTTGTGCGCTTGATGAGCGCTTCCCGCATCTCCTCTGCAAGGACACGGCGCTGCTCCGCCGTATAGCCCCGTATGTCTGCGGGTTCGTTGATCTTCTCAAGATACAAGGGGAAAGCCCTCCATTAACATGTGGTTGTTCTCCATTATATCATAAATTCTAAGAAAATATCATCATTGGAGAAAAAATAACGAGAGGGCAGGAAAAAAGGACTGCCTGTCTGCGGCAGCCCCCGATGAAATTCCTATGCGGATGCGCGAGGTTTCCTGTACTCAGCGTTTCAGCGAAGTTAGGGTATCCGCCGCAATCTGCTCGGCGGTAAGGTGGTGTGCGCGTGCGAGTTCGGACGCATCGTAGCGGTCGTGGAACTCCTTTGCGATCCCGTAGTTCCGCACGCGGATTCCTGCATCCATCCCGTAGTAGGAAGCGATCTTCTGACCGAAGCCGCCTTCCAAAATCCCGTCTTCGAGCGTGAGGACGAGACGATGGTTCTCCTTGAGACGGTTGAGCAGTGCCGTGTCCAGTCCAGAGAGGAAGATGGGATTCACGACGGTCGCACGGATGCCCTCTTTTTCCAGCTCGTTGGCGGTAGCACTCGCCAGCTGTGCGAAGCTGCCCGCACCGATGATGGCGACCTCCGCTCCCTCGGTGACGACCTGATATTTGTTCAGATCGCTGTAGTCCGTGCGTACGGGGTAGGGGCTTTCCTCGTAGCCCATGACGGGCATGCGGATCATGACGGGATGCGTCGTCTGCTCCACCGACCAGCGCAGTACCGCCTCATACTCCGCGAGGCTCGCGGGTGCGAGGAATACGAGGTTCGGAATGTTCGCGAAGATCGGGATGTCGAAGAAGCCGAGGTGCGTCACGTCGTTCATGTAGTAGATGGACGCGCCGACGGAGAGAAAGACAGCAGGGCTCCTGTTGACCGCGACATCCTGCGCCATCTGATCGTAGACGCGCTGGAAGAAGGTGCTGTACGTGCCGAAGATCGGACGTGCGCCGCCGCGTGCCAGCCCCGACACCATCGCGACCGCGTGCTCCTCGGCGATGCCCACATCGACGTACTGACTGCCGAGCTCTGCACGGGCAGAGCGCGAAAGACCGATGCCGCCCATCGTGCCTGCTGCGAGAAAGACGAAGTTCGGATTTGCCTTTGCCTCTGCCTTGACGAAATCCACGCTCGCCGCTTGGAATGGGTCGGTGTATGGCTGTTTCAGCGCACCTGTCTCAATGTCGAACGGCATACGGTAGTGCCATGTCTCGCGGTTTTCCTCGGCGAATTTGTAGCCCTTGCCCTTCTGCGTATGGATGTGGACGACGACGGGCTTCTCGCTGTCCCTTACCGCCGAGAATGCCGCGATCAGAGCCTCGCAGTCGTTGCCGTCCGCCACATAGCGGTAGTCCAGCCCCATTGCATGAAAGAGGTTGTCCTCCGCGGTGTCGTTCGTCTCGCGCAGTTCTTTGAATTTGCGGTACATCCCGCCGTGGTTCTCCGCGATGGACTGGTCGTTGTCGTTGAAGACGATGATGAAGTTCGTGCCCATCTCGCCGACGACGTTCAGCCCCTCCAGTGCCTCGCCGCCGGACATCGAGCCGTCGCCGATGAGGGCAATGACGTTTTCCCTGCGCCCCGCCAGATCCCGTGCCTTTGCAAGCCCCGAGGCAAGGCTGATCGAGGTCGATGTGTGCCCGACGTTGAAGAGGTCGTGCGGGCTTTCCTCGGGATTCGTATAGCCCGACACCTCGTCGTATTTGTCCTCGTCGAGGTACGCCTCCACGCGCCCCGTCAGCATCTTGTGCGGGTAGCACTGGTGCGACACGTCGTAGACGATCTTGTCTGTGGGCGAGTCAAAGACCGTGTGCAGGGCGATGATCGCCTCGATGATGCCGAAGTCGGGACCGAAATGCCCTCCGTGGATGCTCGCACGCTTTAGGAGCGCGTCGCGCATTTCCTGTGCGAGTTCCCTGCGCTGCTCCGCCGTATAGCCCTTGATGTCGGCGGGCGATGTGATCGTTTCCAAATACATAGAAATTCCCCCTTTGCCGTATGCTTTCCATTTCCCTAAGCGAATTATATCATCGAAATGTACATGGATGTCAAGGCGCGTAGCAAATGTAACGGATTATTTTCAGCAAAGCATGGTAAAGTTAGTACTTCGATGAAAAAATATTTTGATGGGAGATATATAATGAAGGAATGCAAAATGAAAGACAGCCGTATCGTCATCAGCGAGGTCATGATGCCCAGTCAGGCGAACCCGAACGGGAATGTGCATGGCGGCGAGATTATGAAGCTGATGGACTCGGCGGCATATGCAGCGGCGCGGCGGTATGCGCGGTCGAACGTCGTAACGGCACGCGTGGACGAGCTGGAGTTCCACCTGCCCATCCGCATCGGCGATCTCGTCGTCGTGACGGCGGACATCGTCTATGTCGGACACAGCTCGATGGAGGTTGCGGTCAACGTCATCGTCGAGGATCTGGACGACGGCGGCGATCCGCAGCTCGCGCTCTCGGCGTATTTCACCATGGTTGCGCTCGACCGCAACGCACGGCCGAAGTCCGTGCCGCCGCTCACGCTCGATACCGAGGAGGCGCGTGCCGCCTTCGAGGAGGGCAAACGCCGCTATGAGGCGCACAAGGCACGCAAGCGTCGTGCTGTCACGCCTACGGGCGGCTGTGTCTGCGATGCCATCGCGCAGCAGACGAAGGAGGCGAACGAAGCGGAGAAGTAAAAACACCACTTCGCATATTGTAAACGAAAAACGCAGCTTCGTACGAGGGCTGCGTTTTCTTGTGTGGGGGATTTATTCGATTGCTCCTTCGAGTTCTAGCAAATACTCCTTTTTGTCCAGTCCGCCCGCATAGCCTGTGAGCCTGCCGTTTGCACCGATGACGCGGTGGCAGGGGATGATGATGGAGATGGGATTGCGCCCGACGGCACCGCCGACCGCCTGCGCCGACATACGCCCGCCGCGCGCAGCGGCGATCTGGGCAGAAATCCTGCCGTAGGTCGTCGTCTTCCCGTACGGAATCGTGCGCAGGATCGCCCATACCGACATCTGAAACGCCGTGCCTGTGGGATTGAGCGTAGGGCTGAAGTCCGGTTCATGGCCGGCGAAATACAGATCGAGCCAACGCATGGCCTCTCCGAATACGGGGAGGTCCTTTTTGTGTGCTGCATCGCATGGCGGACAGCCCGTTTCCCCGTCGAAGTACAGACCCGTGAGGGCTATGCCGTCACTCGCGAGCGTGATGCCGCCGAGCGGCGATGTGTAGTGTGCCGTGTAGATCATCGTCATGCTCCTATCGTATAATATGCGTCTATTATAGGGCATCTGGCTGCACTGCGATAGTCCCGTGAACTTTTTTCCAAAATGTGATATAGTAGAAACAGAATGCGGAAGGAGGCGGCACGATGGCGACAACGAAGATGACGGATGATATGGTTGTGCAGGGGGCTCGCGCGGCGGTGCGTATCGCACTGGCGAAGAACAAGGCAAGAGGCGTGTCGAGTGTTGTTTACGACCGAAAGACGAAGACCATCTATGAAATCAGGAGCGATGGACAGCGCGTGCCTATACGGGTAGGATGTGATGAAAAACGTGCGGAAGAAGCCTGAAATCATTGTCTTTGCAGGTCCGAATGGTTCGGGCAAGAGTACGTTTACAGAAATTCTGCGTCCACCGCAGATGGATTATATCAACGCCGATGATATTAAGAAGCACCTCAAGTGTGATGATCTTGAAGCGGCGCAGATTGCCGAACGCCAACGAGAGACATATCTTTCTGAAAAGAGAGCGTTCTGCTTTGAAACAGTGCTTTCCACATCGCGCAATTTGGATCTTTTGAAACGTGCGCGGGAGATGGGCTATTTTATTCGTTGCTACTACGTCCTAACCATAGATCCACTCATCAATGTCTACCGTGTAAAGGCGCGTGTGGCATCGGGCGGGCATGATGTTCCCGCGGAGAAGATCTATGTGCGCTATGATCGAGCAATGGCACTTGTTCCCGAGGTCATTTCCGTGAGTGATATCTGCCATATTTACGACAACTCAGAGGAGGAGCCGTTTCGTATCTTCAAGAAACGGAAAGATGAATGCTTTTACGATGAATGCGATGATTGGCAGAGAGAAAAACTTGAGACTCTGACGGGGATTATGGACATGGCGCGAAAAAACTTGAATCAGTGCTGATAAAAGCATTTCACATGGAGGCGCGGGCGTTTTCCGCGCCTTTTCTATTTTATCCTGCAAATGTCGCTTTCCGTGCGACCACGCGCCGCACTCCTCCTGCTATACTCGACACCATAGAAGAGGTCACACAGTATAGAGGAGGAAAACATCATGGCAGAGGCAAAGACAAACGGACAGACGGAGCTCGTATTCATTCTGGATCGGAGCGGGTCGATGGCGGGGCTGGAGAGCGACACCATCGGCGGGTTCAACGGCATGCTCACGCAGCATCGCAGCGAGGGCGGGGACGTGCTCGTCTCGACCGTGCTCTTCGATCACGAGAACGAGGTCGTCCACGATCGCGTGCGGATTGCGGATGTCCCTACACTCACATCGAAGGAGTACTACACACGCGGCTGCACGGCACTGCTCGATGCGATGGGCGACGCAATCCACCACATCAAGAACGTGCACAAGTACGCGCGTCCCGAGGATCGCCCCGCACGCACCATGTTCATCATCACGACCGACGGGATGGAGAACTCGAGCACGCGCTACACGGCGGATCAGGTGCGTGCGATGGTGAAGCAGCAGGAGGAAGCGGGCTGGGCGTTCGTTTTCCTCGGCGCGAACATCGACGCCGTACAGGTCGCGGGCGGCCTTGGCATCCGTCCCGAATTCGCCGCCGAGTTCGCCTGTGACGCGGCAGGCGTGCGCGAGAACTTCGCATCGCTCGGGGCGATGACCTGCGCATTCTCTGCGGTGGGCGAAGTGCCGATCGGATGGGCGGAGAAGATCGGCAAGCACCTCGCAAAGCGTATGGGCAAACGCCGCTGAACGAGAACGAAAAGCCTCCCCTGCCGCAGCGGGGGAGGTGGCAAGCGGAGTGAGCCGGTGGGGGGGCCGGTTGTATCTATGACAGACAAATGAAAACAAATCTCTTGCATGGATGATTCATATCTGTTAAAATTTTGTGAAAAGAACATGAAAGGGGGATGTCCATGATACCGCCGCATCAAATACCATCCACCGACCTCCTTGAACGGATTCGCCGCTATATTGCCGCGCATTTGCAGGATTCCTCCGACATCATCGAGGAAGCACGGCACAAGCTACCGCACCCTACCCCGCGCCCCTTTGAGGATGAGCGTGAGCGTCGCGGCATTGCACGCAGCCCCGACGTACATGAAGAGCTCCGCGTATGCGGCGTCCAAGTTCCTCGTCCGCATGTTGGTCTGGACGGCATTCTCTCGCGTCTGAGGAGCAAACTCGACAAGCCGAAAGAAACCTTCTCCGAGCGGCTCCTGCGCCTCATCGACGAGAGCGGCATGACCGATGTGGAGGCATACAAGCGTGCGGGGATTGACCGTAAACTGTTCTCCAAGATCCGTACCGACAAGAACTATCATCCGAAAAACCGCATCGTCTACGCATTCATCTTCGTCCTGCGGCTGAACCTCGACGACGCGAGAGACCTCCTCGCGAGCGCGGGCTACAGCATCTCACCCGCAAGCAAATTCGATCTCGTCATGGAGTTCTGCATCATGGAGGGCTACGATATCGACACCGTGAACGGGATCCTCTATGAAATTGGGATGGATGTGCTGTGACAAATATTTTTGAGAACATCGACAAGGCGTGGACATATAAAGTCTATGCCTTTTGCTATACTTATGGCAAATAAAAATGTCGCCTGTGCGGCGACCTATGACGCTAGCAGCTATGCTAGAATAGGGACAATTCAAAGAGCAGTTATTTGGAGGTGTGCGTCATGGGGATTTTGAAGAATTTGCAGAACGTGTTTCGCACGGTGCGTCCGCCGTGTGCGCGTTGTCCCTATCGGCTCGGGTTAGTGAAATTTGTGCAAAGTCCATGCCCGGCATGTATGTTGGATGGCTATCGCACATTCGATGTGCTCACGCGCGGACGACACAATTTTCCAGAGATTTGGCGCGGCGGCATATTTCGCGACGGGGCGGATGATGTTTTCCGCAGGTAGGTGAACGATGGAAACGATCAAGGGCATTGTGAAGCTCGTTGGCGAATGTATCGCTGTACTTGCACTGCTGGTCGCATACGCTATCGTAAAAGTACTGTATTGGGGCGTCATGGACATCAAGTTTTTGCTCATGGCATTGTGGTAGCAGAAAGGAAGAGTCGGCAATGGAACGCGTGGAGATACGCGGACGCTGCGGTACGGCGATTGTTTACGCAAAGGTGATTGAGGAGGAGGCGGTCGAGCAGATCCGTCGGATGTGTGACTATGAATTCACGGAGGGGGAGAGCATCCGCATCATGCCCGATGTACACTGGGGCAAGGGCTGCACGATCGGCACGACAATGACCGTCAGGGACAAGGTCGTTCCGAACCTCGTCGGCGTGGACATCGGCTGCGGTATGTATACGGTTGATCTCGGTAAGGGAGAGATCGACCTCGCACGCTTCGACGCGGCGGCGCACTTCGTCCCGTCGGGGCGCAATCTCTGGGACGGGCGGCAGGAGAAGTTTGACCTCCTCGGGCTGCGCTGCTACCGCGCTCTCAAGGACACGAAGCGCATCGCACGCAGCCTTGGCACGCTCGGCGGCGGCAATCACTTCATCGAGATCTGCCAGAAGTTCGCACGGCGAAACCGCGAGGTCATCGCGCGTGTTCTCCTCGAACGGACGGGGCTCACGGCAGGCGAGGCATTCCACACCATCCACAACTACATCGACGTGGAGGAGCGGATTCTCCGCAAGGGTGCAATCGCGGTGCGAGTGGGCGAGCGCGTCCTCATCCCGATCAATATGCGCGACGGGAGCATCCTCGCCGTCGGGCGCGGCGATCCGGACTGGAACTACTCCGCGCCGCACGGAGCGGGGCGGCTGATGTCGCGCACGGCGGCAAAGGAAAATCTCTCCATGGAGGAATTCTGCGAAACAATGGCAGATGTCTATACAATGGCGGTCAATGAGAATACCCTCGACGAGGCACCGATGGCGTATAAGTCCCTTACGGACATCATTGATGTGGTCGAGGACAGCGTGGACGTGATCGAGGTGCTGAAACCGATCTACAACTTCAAGGCGGGATGAATTTATCAGTGCTTCCGTGAATGGGAGGCGAACGGTATGGCGTACGTCGGAGGTGTTTTTTTGTTGGACACATTGTCTGCATAGTGATTTTGCTGCTCTATGGACTGGTGACGGATCCTATTGATACCATTTTGTTTGTTGTTATTGTAATCCCTCTCATGCTGCTCATCCTGTTTCTTTACTTTGCGGGGCAATATTGGCTGTTTCGTCTGCTGCACCGTCTGGGATGTGTGGATGGAGATTGGGATGGTTGCTGGGAGTGGCATTTAGGGAAGAAATAGCACGGATGAGGTGAGGCTGTGGAGATTGATTTTAAGGAGAACAAGGGCTTTCGTTTGCTGCAGCTGTACGAGCGGCTGAGTCGGGGCGAGGTCGTCCGCAAGGCAGAACTGGCGCAGAAATTTGCCGTGACGGACAAGACCATCCAGCGCGACATTGAGGAGCTGCGTGCCTATCTCGCGGAGACGCGTACCGATGCGGGTGAGGCATCCATCGTCTATGAGCGAAATCGCGGCGGCTATCTGCTCACGCACGCGGCGAGCGAGTGGCTGACGAATGAGGATGTGCTCGCCGTCTGCAAGATCCTCCTTGAGAGCCGCGCATTCTGCAAGGAGGAGCTCGATGCTCTCCTAAAGAAGCTGCTGCGGCAGACCGCGCCGCAGGATCGCGCACAGGTCGGGAAGCTGATCCGCGGTGAGCAGCATTACTATGTCCCGCTGCGTCACGGGAAAAAATGCTGTCGGCGATCCGGGAACTCTCACAGCACATGACGGCACAGCACACCATGCGTATCTCCTACTGCCGTCAGGACAGCGCGGAGTGTGCACATGAGGTGAACCCCGTCGCCATCATGTTCTCCGAGTATTATTTATACCTCATCGCCTATCTGGCGGACGGGCGCAAGGAGTTCCCGCCCATCTTCCGCATCGACCGCATCGTACGTTTCGAGCCGACAGGTGAGACTTTCCGCGTGACGCATAGCGGGAAATTCAGCGACGGCGAGTTCCGCAAACGCATCCAGTTCATGTATGCGGGCGAACTGCGCCACGTCACCTTCGACGACAGCGGCGCATCGGTCGAGGCTGTCCTCGACCGCCTCCCTACGGCAAAGGTCGTTTCGGAGAAGAACGGTGTCTCCCGTATCACAGCCGAGGTGTACGGGAACGGGATTGATATGTGGCTCAGAAGTCAGGGGAGTGCGGTAAAGGTGGTCTATCAGGCACTGCTCCTCTACTATGTGGCGAAGTCGCCAAACTGCCCGCCGAAGATCAAGGCGGGCATCATCGGTGCTCTCGGTTATCTGATCTCGCCGTTTGATCTGATTCCGGATATTATGCCGGGGATTGGAATTGACAAAAACTTTATTTAATGGTAAAATTATGGGTAAATTAAATCGCGTTTGAACCGAAGAACGTGAAAAGAGGAATTATTCTGAAAAAGGACATTATGCAAGTGAAGCACATAGCAACGAAGTTTTTGGTTGTACTGCTGCCGCTTTTTCTGGTCAGTTTCCTGGCCATTTCCGGCATCTGCTACTTCATGGCACGCAGTCAGTTGCTTGAGGATGTGGGCGAGAATGCGCGTCTGATCCGACAGATGACCGCATTGAAGCTCACGAACGATGTGGAGCGCAAGGCGGATCTGCTGGACGGTCTTTCCCGCAGTCCGACCATTGCACGCGGCACACGCGAGGAACGTATCGAGGCTCTGCGGGCATTGAAGACGCATATGGCGAGCTTTGCGATGGTCGCCTTTTCGACGCCGGAAGGGCAGGCGTACAGCGATACGGGGCAGGATATGGATCGTTCCTCGCGTGACTACATCAAGAAGGTGCGCGAGACGAAGCAGCCGTATTTTGCGGCACCTTCGGTCTCCGGCACCACGGGCAAGCTCATCTGTGTGCTCGCTTACCCTGTGCTGGACGGCGGCGAGCTGGTCGGCATTGTCTACGGGACGATGCAGCTTGACTCGCTGACGGAGATTGTCGGTGCGGTGAAACTGCTGGATACGGGCTATGCCTATGTCGCGGATGAGACGGGCCTCGTCGTCGCACGCCATGATCGGCCGGAGGATGTTGGAAAACTGGATCTTTCCAAAAAGGATCAGGGGGAAGGCAGGATTCTTGACGATGCTCTCGTGCAGTGTTTCAAGGAGACGGTATCGAGCGGTCAGGAGCACACGGTTCAGTATCGGAGCTCTTCGGGCAAGGATATCGACGCACATTTCCTGCCCATGCAGATCAAGAATCGCACGTGGGTGACGGTGGTCTGTGTACCGGTTGCGGAAATCAGTGCGCGGACGAATGCCCTGCTGGGACTCTCCGCCGGCATTACGCTTCTCGGTGTTCTGCTTGCTGGTGCCGTCATTGTGGTGTTCGCCCGCCGTACGGCGGCACCGCTCATCCGGCTCAACGATGCCTGCCGCAGGATCAATGACGGAAATCTGGCGGGGGCGGATATTCCCGTGGAATCCGCCGATGAGATCGGGCAGCTCGCACAGGGATTCAACCAGATGAAGCAGACGCTGCGCGATCTGCTCACCAAGATACAGGAGAACGCAAAGAGCCTTGCCCGCTCGTCGGAGGATCTGACGGAGGCATCGCATCAGTCGGCCGAGGCGTCGAATGCCGTGGCAATCGCTGTAACGGAAATCGCCAACGGCGCCGCGCAGCAGTCGGAAGAGACGGCGCATGCGGATGAAACGGCAAAAGGGATCGCCGGCGGTACGACGCAGACGGCACGTCTTGCCGACGAGATCGCGGCGACAACGCAGACGACCGTTGACTGTGTCGAGCGGGGGCGTTCGTCGGTGCAGCGCGTTGTCGGACATATGACGGAGATTGAACGCGGGACGGAGATTGTCCATGCATCCATTGAAGCCCTCGCAAAAAACTCGCAGGAGATTTCCCATATCGTTGAGATGATATCGAACATCGCCGGACAGACGAATCTGCTCGCACTCAATGCCGCCATCGAAGCGGCGCGTGCGGGGGAGGCGGGCAGAGGGTTCGCCGTTGTCGCCGAGGAAGTACGCAAACTCGCCGAGGAATCGGAGAATTCGAGCCGTCAGATTGCGGAACTCGTGCACGAAATTGATACGGGCATGAAAAACGCCGTGCAGGCGGGCGATGCGAGTGCGGCGAGTGTTGTGAGCGGCAAGCAGGCGGTCGAGGACGCCGATGCCGTTTTCAGTGAGATTCTAAGCTCCATCGAAAAACTCTCTGCGGGAATCCAAACCATCGCCGAGAACATCCGCACGATTGCGGAAGGCAGCCACAGCATGAGCGAGCGCGTCGCGACCGTGCTGCGCATATCGGAAAAGAGTGCGGATGAGACGCAGACCATTTCCGCCTCGACCGAGGAGCAGTCTGCCTCTGTGGAAGAAATTGCCGCGGCAAGCCGCGCCCTTTCCAATCTGGCCGAGGATCTGATGGCGGAGGTCGGCAAGTTCAAGCTGAAATAAGGGAAGCACAAGGAAAACGGAATCGATGGGCGGTTGACACCTCTCCCGCGAGCGGGGGAAGGTGGATATGGCCGTCCATAAAAGCCCTCCCCGTGATGGCGGGGAAACGGGACGATGATCCAAAAACGCCCTGCGGTGTTCAACCGCAGGGCGTTCGTGTATGTTCCTGTGTGCCGTCAGATCTCGCTGCGGAAGAGGATTGCCTGGATGATGCCAGCGTCGTCGATGTCGAAGGTGAGCTCGGCAGCTTTGTCATCAAACGCGTATGTGCAGGCGGTGAGCCCGTTCTCGTTTGTCTCGGAGAAGGAGGGTTCGCCGTACATCTCCTCGATGTCCTCGTAGGTCTTTCCGACACGGAGTCCGCCGAGGGTGCGTACACTCTGCCCCATGACATCATAGCTCGTTATGGTGAGGTCGCCCGCATCGCGCGTATCCTTCGCGCCTGTCACGGCGCGGAAAATGAAGTGTTCGGCGTAGTTGAAGTCGAAGGTGACGAAGCGCATGCCGTCGCCTGTGAAGTCTTTCTTCTGGTAGTCGTCCGCAAGTCCTGCGCGGACGATCGCCTTGCGGGCATCGCCGAGTGTGGCTTTGCGCGGTTCCAGCTGATTCTGCCCGCCCGTAGCCGTATCATCCAGAACAAGTGTCGCTTCCCAATAGGTCATGCCGTGGGCAGATGCTGTCGCTGCGCCGAGGAGGATGCCTGCGGCAAAAAGGGCGGTGCAGAGAAATCCGAGGAATCGTGTTTTCATGATAATCACTCCTTTAGGGAATCGCTGATAAAATGAAGTCCGTCAGATTGGCGTAGATTTTTTCGTC
>NZ_DBHIVL010000032.1:0-26431 GCF_057271695.1 Centipeda sp. (in: firmicutes) | reverse complement strand
TACGAAAAGATAGACTGTTGCACAAAGATAAATTTACCTTCGTGCAACAGCCCCAGATCGCCGCGAGCGGCGATAATACATTTGCTGCGGCAAAGGAGTCAAAATGTCAATTTTCTATTTCGAGAATACGCCGCACGGTACACGCCGTGACGGCTCAAAACTCAATACAAAATTGCATTTTGAGTATATTGCCCGTGAAGGAAAGTTCGAGAAAAGCCGTTCAAGACGGGAAGACCTTGTTTTTCTTGCTTCCGGCAATCTGCCAGAGTGGGCGGAAAATGCCTCTGATTTTTGGGAGCAAGCCGAAACCCACCGACGCAAGAACGGACGTGCATATCGGGAGTTCCGCATCGGCTTACAGGAAGAGCTGACCCTTGAAGAAAACAAAGCCCTGATCGAGCGATTCATAGAGGAGGCGGAAATAAAAAAGAACCACGTATATTCATACGCGATTCATGACAAACCGGCAGCATTCGACAGCCAGCATCGTAACATTCACTGTCATTTGATGTTCAACGAAAAAGTGTTAGAGGCGGATCGCTCGCTCTCAGAAGATAAGTTTTTCAAAAACTACGCAGAGAACGAAGCGGGTGAACCGACACAGGGCTACCGCACAGAGACGTATTGGGCACGGAAGGAGGCAACGCTTGAACTGCGTGAAAAATGGGCGCAGCTTGTCAACGATAAATTCAAAGAAAAAGGGCTGTCCTGCCGAATCGATCATCGAACGCTGGATGCACAGCGTCGTGATCTGATTGAACAGGGGAAACTAGAGGAAGCGGTGCTGCTCGATCGGACACCGGCACCGCACCTTGGAAACATTTACAAGAACCCTGCCATGATGAAAAAAATTCAGTTCGCGATTGAGGAGGCATACCGCACGGCTGATGATTCAGAAGTCCCCGCCGATGCCACTGACGAACGATCGCTAGAAGAGGTAAATATCGCTGTATTCGCCAACGATTTTGCACTGCGCAAAATCGCACGCGAAATACAGCAGAAACGCCTGCGTATTCGCGCCGAGCGCGAAAACGCACAGGACGACCACGAGATTGCAGAAATCCAAGACGATCCATACGCGGTGACAGTGGAGGATGTCTATTCGTATTGCGCGAAAAAGGAATCTGTATATCGGAAACTTGCAGCGCGTGAACTTGCACAGTATAAACGGATGAAGAGGTCCGCTGACAAAAAGATGCAATACGCCTCTGCGGTTGATCGCGTATTTGGCGGTGAATATGGTAAAACAAAGAAAGCCTACGCCGCAGCGGCAAAGAAGCTACAAACGGCTCGCGCACATGCAGATGCCCTCGTACAGAAAAAAGAAAAGTCTCCTGCTCTTTTTGATGCGCTGCGTGAAGTAAAGCGTTTGAGCGATGAAAGAACGACGTTAGGAAAGAAACTGGCCGTGCTCAAAACGGAAATGAAGACGGATGCTTTCCGGGAAAAGGTCGATGCTATCGTCCAGCAGAATCAGACAGCACAGCCGACAGATGCAGCCATCGCCGCTATGTATAAAAAACATGTGGCAGCACTCAATGAAGCGGAACGCTATGCAGCGATTCGCAGCCGTCTGGAAAAAGCGGATCGTGCAATGATCCTGTTCGCGGACAAGATGCCGCGCACACTCAATCGATATTCAAAAATAGACGGAGAGACACCGATCGGCAGTTTGAGGTCTAAGACGTTTGACGGAAGAACCTATGTCTTCTTAGGACAGCTGCCGGATGACGGAAAGAAAATCACCATGATTGAAGCCGTCCGCATAAACGATGATATACGGCGCGGCTCTGTCCCGAAATATCAGCTGCTCTTTGATCGTGAGAAGGGGCGGATCATCTCTGCCGCCGAAGCACGCGATACGGACGGAAACGTAGAATACGTCCGCCTCTACCGTAAAAAAATCGACGTGATATACAGCGCACCACAAACAGGAAAAGAGGGGCACGCTCGCCTCGCGTCAGACAGGCAATCAGCCGTCGCGTAAGAATGATCCGTGGGAAGATTTCAGCTCTAGCAGACCGCTTCCTTAGAGAGCATGAACAACAGGGGAAAATCACGGTACACTGGCAGGAGGATCAGACACGCGATAAGGCGATAGCACAAGAAGAAAAAATGTACCAAAATTGGGGCAGGTAGCCTTACACAAAATAACGTAGTATAATAAACAAAAAGGAGGGAGTCATATGTTGCAGGTTTTATCAAGGCCATACGTAAATCGTGCATCTCGGGCTTGTCAGGGCCTTATGAATATTAGGCATGGCGAAATAATGACCTATGAAACTTTGGCAAGGATATTCAAAAAAGAAATCCCTTATGATAAAACCAAACATTTGGGGTATTTATTGGGATTTTTTGACGAATGTTATATATCCCTGATTAAAGACTTTATGCGTGAACAGGATATATCCAAAGAGCAGATTGTTGATATTTTCCAACTCCTTCCGGAACAAGGAGAAACCTATGCTTTCAGGAGAGCGTTGAATCATGGTGAGTTCTAAAGACAGACCAGACTATGTTTTATCCACGCAACTACTCGAATATGCGGCATCTATTATTGAGGAAGCCAAGCTGCCCTCTTCCACCTATTCATTAGGCGGAGGAACGGTCTTATCCTATGTATTCAATCATCGTAAGAGTAAAGATATTGATATATTTATCAATGATCCTCAATACATGGGAGCGTTATCTCCGCGCTTTAATGAACGCAGCGAACAGGCACTGTCCTATAATGAGGACGGCAACTGTATTACGCTGTCCTTTGACGAGGGAAAAATTGACTTCATATCATCTACACAAATTACAGATTTTCCGGCAAAAATACAAACAATATTTGGTCATAGAATAGCCGTTGACGATCCAGTAGAAATCGTATGTAAAAAAATTTATTTTCGGGGGGATCGTGCGTACCCTAGAGATATATTCGATCTTTCCGTATTATATGAAAGTAATCGGAGAGAGGATCTTATAACGGCAATGGCAAGGTATCCTGATAAAATCAACCAGTTCGTAAGCAAATTCAAAAAGGATCGATTAAATCCCAATATTGAACCGTATAGCGCAACATATTCGGGATCATTGCTGCCTGACGGAGAAAAATTTATTGGAAAAGAATTTTCTATTTGCCAAAAATTTATTCAAGAAGTAGAGCAAAAATGTGAACAGTCCATTTTACTGAAGCCAAAACGGCATCCCGTAATGCGAAAAAAGAATACGAGCAAGGATCAGCAGCGTGATCGTTGATAATCTTCTACACACAACAAAAGGTGTCCACAACGGACACCTTTTGTTGTGCACGGGAGGGCACTTATTATCGCCCCATGCTGCGTGCTTTTCCCTGCTCTTTTTTAGGCGTAAGTGAAACCTTGCGCTTGCGGGGAATGGTTGCTTTCTTCTCGATCGGCGTCTTTGCAGGTTCAGGCTCTTTCTCAGGCGTCTTCTTCGGTGCAAAGTGCCGCTCTTTCCATTCCGCGACGATAGACGCACCGCGATCCTTGCTGATCTCACGCTCCTTTTCAATCATGTGCTCTTTCATATAGTCCGCAGCGCGTTCTGCGTCACGCGCCGCACGGAAGAGTTCATTCGGATCGTCACGCAGCACAGATGCCCATGATTTGAGGTATGCCGCGTGATTGTTCCGGTGATCCTCATTGAAATTTATCCCGTATTCCTGATGAATGAACAGCGACGCAAGTTCTGCACGCAATTCTTTCCGCGCGTAAGACTT
Organism: Centipeda sp. (in: firmicutes); assembly: GCF_057271695.1. Classification (NCBI taxonomy): domain Bacteria; kingdom Bacillati; phylum Bacillota; class Negativicutes; order Selenomonadales; family Selenomonadaceae; genus Centipeda; species Centipeda sp. (in: firmicutes). Next base: position 22,704 of record NZ_DBHIVL010000032.1, on the reverse strand, counting down.
GCTGCCAAACGTGCCCCCCCGCTGTCAAAGTAGAGCGATCCAGACGGGATTCATGCCCTGTGCTGTGCGCGATCTCGTGGGCTACCGTCGCATAAAAAGCGTCTGTAGTCTTGAAGCCCTCTTTCGGTGTCACATGAATCTCATCTGTCATGGGCTGATAGAAGTTTTGCCCCGACTGATCGAAGTGAATTTTCGCTTCGCTGTTTGCCATCATGCGCTCCATCTTCTCATTCAACACCTCTGGTTCTCTCGGAGCTTTCTGCAAAGGGGGAATCCCCTCCATTTGCTCTGCATTGAATACCACATAGGACTTGATGATCGGCTGCGGCAGTCGTTCCTTTTTGACGGACATACGACCGTCAGCATCGACCTCATACACAGGTTCTTTTTTCCCCGTTTTGGGGTTCTTCTCCCAAACCTCACGTTCAAACTGATAATACTCGATATGAGTGCCTTTCTCGCCCTTCTTGATCCGTCCGCCCATCTCCTGCACCTGCTTGAACGTACCCCAGCGGGGATCTTTATATCCGTGCTGCATCGCAACGAAGGAAAGGCGAAGATTGTTGCCACCGCGATAGTAGCTTGGACGACCGCTGCGCTGCATGATGTTACATGGGCGTCCACTCACGGTAAGACCGGATTCCCAAAACAGCGGCTTTCCGGCCTCGATGTCGGCAGCAATCTTTTCGACGACCTCCTTGCGATCCTCCATGATCTTATCCATGCTCATTTTTCCGTCGCCTTCTCGTCATCCTTAGCTTGCAGTTCGCTCTCCTCTTCCGGAAGCAAAACATCTTCCTCGGGCACAATACCGTATTTCTCGATAACGTCCTGCGCCTGTGCGTCCTTGTCCTTTAACATCTCCATTCCTCCTGTCGTAACCAGTTCTGCCCGCACAGCATCTGCATCGGCACGCATGGAGAACACAGCACCGTTGTTATACCAGACGTAACCGTTCTCATGCGCCGCACAGCTCTCAGCGGAAAATACACTTCTGCCATCTTCGATTAGCTCCAAACGCATCAGCATCCCTCCTCTCTACGTCCCAGTCCCTTTGACACGCTGCTTCCACGCTTGAACAAGGTCTGTTCCGTGTAAGCCCTCGCATCCTGGAACAGTAACAGGCTCATAAGCCTCTTTCTCTGTCGCGATCATAGCCTCAATCCGCGCCTTTTGCGCGGCAATCGCTTCTTGTCGTCGTCGCTTTTCTTTTGCGGCGAGTTCTTCCGCAACACCTTTCCCGTCCACATAGTCCTGTTCAAGCGCACGACGCAGCCACCCGCCCGGATTCTTCACCTTGCCTTCGACCACGAGCCGCCGCAGGTAACGGCACTTGTCCCAAATGGTCATGTAGCCGTATTCCCGGAGAAAACCCCGTGCGGTATTCTCTGCAATGCCAAATTCGCCGAGAACGGAGATTACTTCGTCCTCTGCCACACTGTGCTCGCCATCGAAAAGCCTTGCAGAAGAATTTTGTCTTCCTGGAAAGGACACTATGGATTCTTTCGGAGCAGCCCCCATTTCCTCTCTGATCACATCTAGGACTTTCTGACGTGTCGCGTCTCTCTTTGAAGGTTCTTCTTCCCTAGAGTGAATAGTAACACCCTCTTCTTCAGCTTTGCTTGAGTTGCTTGTTGTTGTTGTTGTTGTTTTATTATCATAATGATTAAGAACAACAACACCATTGGTAGTATTAACACTTGTATTATTAGTGTCCGCTTTCACGGTGTCCCATGAAACAGGACGCGTGGATTCTGCGGTCTTTTCGCCGTGTCCTATCTCATGGGACACGGTTTCTTCAATCGATCTGTCCGGAGCACTTTCTTCCGGCTGCTCAACTTTTTCTGCCCGCAATTCCAAAACACGCTGTGGATCAAGATTGATCTCGTATGTGTTCCGGAAAAATTTCTGATTGCCGCTGCGTGATTGGATCACCGTAATATATCCATAGTCCACGAGCTGCTTCATATATTTCGCATAGGTGTTCTTGTTGATCTGCAAGTCGTAGCAGATTTTATCCCTGCCGGGAAATGCGCCGTTCCCAAACGTGCACACATAGGAGTAAATCGCCTTTGCGGTCACATGCAGCTCTCGATCCTGCATGACGTATTTTCCGACCATCCCATAGCCGCGATCAAGTATACTTTTGGGATATTGACGAATATGTTCTTCGGGGGCTTGTGATTGTTCCATCGCTGACCTCCTAAATCCGTTGCTTTGGTTGATTGTTCCAGCAATACTGTATCGCCCTGCACGCCATATCCAACGCAGCCATATCATCCCACGCTTCAAACTGCTGCTTTATATCGTCGAGCTTATGAATTGCACGGAACGGGGATATGACATAAGGCTCCCACGGAAGTGGAGCATAGTCCACCTCATCCGTCGGGGCGTAGATGATTTCTTTATCCAGTTTTCGAGCAACTTCCAGCTCCTCTAGTACGCCTTTGCTGTTCGCCCAGCAAGGCAGCACATAAACAACGTCTGCACATTGCAGCATTTCTTTTGTAATACGAAGATAATCTGCCCATTTCAGCCCGGAGGGAAGCACAGCCGGATTGATAACTGTAGCACCTTGCTCCTGCAAATTCTTCTCTGCGCTCGTGAATTGCTCTTTATAGTCCGTAACGCCAGTGATTGCACCGGCGATAAAGACAATTTTCCCTTCAAGATTCATAGCTTACTCACCTTCCCTATAAGTGTTTCAGTGTAAAGAATGTATGAATGTGAATACATAAGGGCTTATAAATGGTATGACAATAGCCCAAAAAGTAATAATTATCACCTGTGTCCTTTAATCTGGAATGCAAGTATAATCCCTCAAATCATCCAATCATCAAGTGAACACAGGGCGTTTTGTGCCATTGTGAGTGCAATAACTTCCCTGTGGCGATCCTTTTTCTCAAGTTCAATTTTCAGTTTTACAAGGATTTCAGACGCTTCCTCATTCGTCATGTGGTCGCTACTCGAAATCGTAGAATTAAGCGGAGGCGGGACGGTTTCAGTGGAATCCTCGACGGAATCCTTGTCCTGTTTCTCTGCGATCGGCAATCGCTCCTGTCCTTCCACTTCTTCAAGAATTGTTTCAACAGGCTGCTCCTGCGGTCGTTTCTGATCCTTAATCGCCTGAACGGTCGGGCGCATCCCTTCCTCATCGATTACGGCAAGAGCGTCATCCTGTGCATCTGCAGACAGGCTTGACAATTCGGCAGCGGCGGTCGCTGTCATACGTCCATCCTCGACGGCCTCTTTTGCCGCATCGGATAACTTACCAATAGATTCTTTGCGCTGCAGCGTCGTTTCGGATATGCCCAAGACACTTGCAAAAAATGTCCGGAATTTCCCTGTGACCTCCCCTGACGCTTTCTGTTGGTCGTAGATTTTCCGAATGATCGGCTTGATGTATAAAATCTCTGCCGCTTCTTCCGTGGGGGAAAGATTGCGCCGAGATCCCTTGTTTGGAAACACAATGTTCAGTATTTCCATCTCGTGTAACGAAATGATACCTTCCAGCGGGTTCACAACTTCCCGAACGATCGTCGGCACGCGCGGATCATCCGTCGTTCCATGTTCAAGGCGATAGAGCTGTGCAAGGCGACGTCGATGCCCGCTGAGAATCATGAACTTTCCTTCTTCATCCGGATGTGGCTTCACAATCAGCGGCTCGATCCGCTGCGTAAGATCGATCATTGCAGCAAGTTCCTCGATGTTATCTGTACTGTAGAACGCATTTTTCGGATTCGGCACAAGATCATGCACGTCCCGCAGAATGATTTCTTCGGCAGGGTGTCCATTATGGACACCCTGCCCGATCGGCTGTGAGTTCTTATTGAGGAGCTTTGCAATAAGCCCCGGATTCTGCTTTTTCATCAGGCTTCCTCCTCCATCTCAAGGAGTTCTTTCAGGAATCGAACAAGGTCAAGCGCAAAGCCGCATGTCGGCGAATATTCATAGATACTCCTGTGTTCCTCTGCCGATGCTTCCGGCTTATCCTTCGTATAGCGGATGCGTGTTGTAAACAACGGAATATCCTTGCGCATTTTTGCAAGAACACGGAAGCCGTGCGGCGTGGGGGAAAACTTATTGAGAAGACATCCACGAAAATGCAGCGCGGGATTGTAGTCTGCTTTGATTGCTTCAATGTACGTAATCATCTGCTCGACGCCACGAATACCGTACAGATCGGGCGTTGTCACAATGATTACGTCATCGCTGGCCGTCAATGCGTTGATAACAGATGCGTTAATCGTCGGGGGATTATCGATCAGACAAATATCATATTCGCCATCGATGCTGCGCAGCGCATTTCCAAGAATGGACTGCTGTACGATGTTCTCGTCCTTGATAACCGTCACATTGGCGTCAAGCAACCGTTCATCACTAGGGAGAAGATCGATTGCCGGATACCTGGTCGATGAGATTGCGGCGCGGATCGGCAGTGTGCCGGTCAAGACATCGGCAATCGTGCGCTCCGAATGCACGTCAAAAAACTGCGTCGCATTGCCTTGATCGTCGTTATCGACAACCAGAACACGCAGATCGCAGCTCTCCGCAAGAGCATAGGCAAGATTGACCGTAATCGTCGTCTTTCCTACGCCGCCTTTTTTGTTGATGAGGGATATGGTTTTCATAAAAATCAGTCCTTTCGCTATTGTTCCTATTGCGAAAGTCTGCTATACTCAGATAAGCGATGATCTGTTTCGTGCAGACTTTCATCAAAATGCTGTCAGTGTCCGCTGGCAGCATTTTTCTTTTGGGGCTGAACGGGATTGTGCTCTGCGTTCCTCTAGCATATCAGAGAAACAACACCCAAAAATCCTATGATTTTTCACTTTAGCTGATCCCCCCATATATCAAGCACATCTGTGCCGAGGCATTCAGCTATTTTCATAGCAACCAAAGTTGACGGAATCTCCGGCTCTACATCATCCTCATATTTGACATACAGATGAAACGGAATGCCGATCGATTCTATGACCTCTCGCTGTGACAGCTTCTTTCGTGCCCGAATCTGCCGCAGACGGTTTCCAATACGACGCTGGAAAGAAGCAAGAAAAGGACTCTCCTCTACAAACGTCTTCCCGCAATCGTGGCAACGATAGCGTCGTCGATTGTAAACGTATCTCTTAGTCGCCCCCGGGATTCCACGCAGCACTTGTGGGCGATATTGATGTACGCCGATATGGGATGAGCTGCAAAAGGGGCAGGTGACATGCCCCGGATGCGGCAGATGAAAATGTACCTCTCCATCCGTCATGCTCTCCACACAATCATCAGGGAGTCTATCAACGTAGTTGACAAACTCCGTGGGCTTTATCATATTCTCACCTCTTTTCGGGAAAAAAATAAATGCTGCGAAGATACAATTTGTATCTCCACAACATTTATTATAGAGCCCGAAAAAATGTGAAAAAATCATGTGATTGATGCGTTGTTTTCAGCGCGCAAATATTGACAATGGTCGAATTTGGATATAATATGGCTATAAAAATGGGAGGTGTGTTCCGATGATGACACTCGCAGAGACAATTCACCCGTCGGCAGATTTGCGCAACAGATACAGCGAGATTTCGCGGCTGTGCCGCGACGATCGCAAGGCGGTCATTATCACCGTCAACGGACGCGGTGATACCGTCTCGCTTGGGTACGAACAATACCAACAGATGAAGGCACGCATCGAGCTACTTGAGATGTTGGGAGCGGCTGAGGAGGATGTCCGCAGCGGTCGCATCGCGCCGATGCAGGAGAGTTTTGATGCGCTCCGCGTCGAGCTACTTGCGAGGAAATAAAGATGTCCTATCGGGTGATTCGCACGGCGAAGGCGGATGAGCAGCTGCGGGACATTGTTCTGTATTGGGCAGAGCGCACGGGCAGTGTGGACGAAGCACTGAAGCTTTTGGCTCGTTTGGAGTGCGCGATCATGCGCCTTGCTGACTTTCCTGAGAGCGGCGTGCTGTCGCGCTATACCGCTCTCCGAGCACGCGGCTATCGGGTGCTGATTGCCGAGAAGCTGCTTGTGTTTTATAAGGTTGACAATGCGTTGGCAACGGTCATGATTTATGCGATTGTCGACGGGAGACGGGACTATTTGAATCTCGTTTGAAACGGACTTGCAAAGCTGCGTGCAAAAACGGCGTACATTTCATATTTTCTCCTTGACAGAATGCCCTTGTGCAGATATAATATTTAAGTGTCGCTCATGCGGCGCAGGAAGATTTTATGCGGAAGTAGCTCAGTGGTAGAGCACCACCTTGCCAAGGTGGGGGTCGCGAGTTCGAGCCTCGTTTTCCGCTCCATCTTTCGGCGACATAGCCAAGTGGTAAGGCCGAGGTCTGCAAAACCTTTATCCCCAGTTCGATTCTGGGTGTCGCCTCCAATATGAAATGCAGTCTGGAAGGATTTCTTCCAGACTTTTTTACTATCTATGGAATCGCTGATAAAATGAAGTCTGTCAGATTGGTGCAGATTTTATGTCCTGCCAAGGAGACAAACCGGACGCATAGCAGAGGCTATGTGGAGGATTTGTCGACACAGGCAGGGCGAAAACAGATGCACCAAGATGGCAGTGCTGAATTTATCAGTGCTTCCCTATATATGGTAAATGAAAGGGAACGAATGCGGGGACGTTACAAGATACTTGTCTATGGATGCCAGATGAACATCGCCGATGCTGAGCGCATGGAGGGGCAGTTGCAGGGCGCGGGCTACGTGCGCACGGAGGAGATGGAGTCGGCGGATATCATCCTCATCAACACCTGCTGCGTGCGCGAGACGGCAGAGGACAAGGTCTATGGGAAGATCGGCGAAATAAAAAAAATAAAGGAAAAAAATCCGAAGCTGATCTTCGGCATCGCGGGCTGTATGGCGCAGAAGGAGGGCGACAACCTCATGCGCCGTGCACCGCATATTGACTTCGTGCTCGGGACGGGGAAAATACAGGAGCTGTCACGCATTGTTGCGGAGATTGAGGCAGAGCATTCGCCTGTGGTGGACGTGACGCTCGCAGACAAGACGATTGCGGAGAATCTGCCCATTGCACGCGGCGGCAAGTTCTCCGCGTGGGTGCCCATCATGTACGGCTGCAACAACTACTGTACCTACTGCATTGTGCCGTATGTGCGCGGACGGGAGCGCAGCCGTGCGCCCGAGGAGGTCGTGACGGAGGTGCAGCGTGCGGTCGCGGAGGGCTATACTGAGGTGACGCTGCTCGGGCAGAATGTGAATTCGTACGGCAAAGATCATAAACGTGCGGACTTTGCAGATCTCCTGCGCATGGTGGACGAGGTGGAGGGCATTCGCCGCGTGCGCTTTATGACCTCGCATCCGAAGGACATCAGCGACAAGCTGATTGATACGATCAAGAACGGTGAGCACATCTGTGAGCACATCCATCTGCCCGTGCAGTACGGCAGCAACCGCATTCTCAAGGCGATGAACCGCGTCTACACGGTGGAGAAGTACCGCGAGCGTGCACAGCGGGTACGTGAGGCACTGCCAAACGCGAGCCTGACGACCGATCTCATCGTTGGTTTTCCGGGGGAGACGGATGAGGACTTCGCGGAGATGCTTGCATTTCTGCGTGAGATGCGCTACGACTCGGCATATACATTCCTCTACTCGAAGCGTTCGGGCACGCCTGCCGCGACGATGGAGGATCAAGTCCCCGATGATGTGAAGCACGCACGGCTGAATGCACTGATGAAGGAGCAAAACATCATCAGCCGTGCGATCAATGACGGTCTTCTTGGTGCGACGCTTGAGGTTATGGTCGAGGGCGCGAGCAAGAACGATCTGACCGTTTGGAGCGGGCGCACGCGCACGAATAAGATTGTACTCTTCCCGCACGGCACGGAGTGTGAAGGTGACTTTGTGCAGGTACGCATTACGCAACCCCAGACATGGGTGCTGAAGGGCGAGATTGCTCATTGATTACGATGTGAGCCCCACGCGAACACCTCGTTACGCAAGTGATCGCACGCTTATTCGCCTAAATACCTGCGAATTCCAAACGCGCTTCGCTTGAACGAATAAAATTCGCAGGGGGCGAAACGCGAGCTTTTCTCACTTGCTTCACTAGGGTTCGTTCAGGGCTTCACATCATGTACACACCGCACTCACAAAGCCTCCCCTGCCAGAGCGGGGGAGGTGGCACGCATTAGCGTGACGGTGGGGGCGCTTTGAACAATGCACTGCTATCTTTTGTTTTTATCACATGATTTAGGAGGTTCGTTATGGACGCGCAGAACGTCACGCCGATGATGCAGCAATATCTCTCCGCGAAGCAGGCGCATCCGAACGAACTGCTCTTCTTTCGTCTCGGCGACTTCTATGAGATGTTCTTTGAGGATGCAAAGGTAGCGGCAAAGGAACTCGGACTGACGCTCACGAGCCGCAGCGGCGATCTCGACAAAAGTCCCATGTGCGGCGTACCCTACCATGCGGCGGACAGCTACATCGCACGCCTCGTCGCAAAGGGGTTCAAGGTCGCAATCGCCGAGCAGATCGGCGACCCGAAGGAAAAGGGGCTGACGCACCGCGAGGTGGTCAAGGTCGTGACCCCCGGCACGGCACTCTCGGACGAGGTGCTGCGCGACGCATCGAATATATATATCACGCTGCTTCACGAAACGACCGACGGAACGTTCTTCCTTGCGGGCGCAGACATCTCGACGGGCGAGACGTTCTACGCCTCCTATGCGGGCGAGACGGCGGTGCAGCAGATCCTTGACGAACTCTATCGCCGTATGACGGCAGAGCTCCTGATGACGGAGGGGTTCTCCCTCGCGGACACCGTACGTGCCTTTCTCACGCAGCGTCTTCCGCACTGCGCTGTCTCAACGGCAGAAACCGTGGCAAAGGACGAGCTGCTCGCGCAGCACTTCCCTGCGGCAGAGATTCCGACGGATGCAGGTGCGCGGATAGCAGTCGCGACGCTCCTCGGCTACCTCCACGATACGGTGATGGCGGATCTCTCGCAGATCAACCGCCTTTCCTTCCTCGACACGCGTGAGACGATGCAGCTCGACACCTATACGCTCCGCAATCTTGAGATCACACGCAGTCTGCGCGACGGCGGCAAGAAGAATACACTCTTTGACGTGCTCGATTTCACACGTACGCCGATGGGGACGCGCCTTCTGAAATCGTGGCTTGAGCATCCGCTCCTTGTGCCGCACCGCATCGATGCGCGTCTCGACGCCGTGGCGGAGCTTGTGGAGCAGGGATCTCTGCGCGGAGCACTGCGCGAACATCTGCGCTCGGTCTATGACTTCGAGCGCCTTTTGACGCGCATCGAGACTTTGGCGGCGAACGCACGCGACCTCGTTGCCCTGCGCGTTTCCCTTGCGGCACTCCCCGCCGTTCGCGAAATCCTCGGGACGGCGGCGAGCAGCCTCCTCGTACGTGCGCACGCATCCATTGAGACCTTCGACGAACTCCGTGACACACTCGAACGTGCGATTGTGGATGAGCCGGGACTCTCTGTGCGCGATGGCGGCATCATTCGTGCGGGCTACAATGCGGCACTCGATGAACTGCACGCCTTTTCCCACGACAGCAAGTCCCTCCTGCAGGAGATGGAGGAACGCGAGCGTTCGCGTACGGGCATCAAGACGCTCAAGATCGGCTACAACAAGGTCTTCGGCTACTACATCGAGGTGCGCCATAGCGGGCGCGACCAAGTGCCCGCCGACTACATCCGCAAGCAGACGCTTGCGAATACGGAACGTTTCATTACAGAGGAACTGAAGGACTTCGAGGCGAAGATTCTCGGTGCGCAGGAGAAAATCACCGCGCTTGAGTATCATATTTTCACTGAATTACGTGAGCAGGTGCGGGCGCAGCTTGTCCCCATCCAGAACGTCGCGCGTGCGATTGCGCGTGTGGATGTCCTCCAGAGCCTTGCAGAGGCGGCGGCAAGCTATCGCTACGTGCGTCCAAAGGTGACATCGAACGGAACGATCCTCATACGGGACGGACGTCACCCGCTCGTGGAGCGTCTGCTGCAGCGCGAGGTGTTTGTCCCGAACGATACGGATCTCAGTCATGGCGGAACGGAGACAATGCTCATCACGGGGCCGAACATGGCGGGCAAATCCACCTATATGCGGCAGGTCGCGCTGCTTACGCTCATGGCACAGGTCGGCAGCTTCGTCCCCGCACGTACGGCGGAGATCTCTCCCGTTGACCGCATCTTCACGCGCATCGGCGCGAGCGACGATCTCGTGAGCGGGCAGAGCACCTTCATGGTCGAGATGAACGAGGTCGCGCAGATTCTGCGTGAGGCGACGCGTGGCAGCCTCGTCATCCTCGATGAGATCGGGCGCGGCACGAGCACGTTCGACGGCATGAGCATCGCCCGTGCTGTCGTGGAGCATATCGATCAGCGCATCCACGCAAAGACGCTCTTTGCAACACATTACCACGAACTCACGGAGATGGAAAACGAGCGCATCTGCAACTACTGCATCGCCGTGCGCGAAAAGGGAAAGAACGTCGCGTTTCTGCGCCGCATCGTCGCGGGCGCGGCGGACAAGTCCTACGGCATCCACGTTGCGCGTCTCGCGGGACTGCCGCCGAAGGTGACGGCGCGGGCAGAGGAGATCCTAAAAGCACTCGAACAGAAGGATGCTGCGTCCGCTGTCGCCGAAATACCCGATGCAAACACGCAGGAAATGCCGCCCGCAGAGGGAATGGCATCCCTCTTTGCAGACGGGACACTCGCTGAACTGCGTACGCTTGACATTATGACCATGACACCGCTCGAGGCGATGAATACACTCTATCGCTTGCAGGAACAGGCGCGAAAGGAGGCAGGGCAGGCATGACGCAGATTCGCGTACTGGACGATACCACCATCAACAAAATTGCGGCGGGTGAGGTTGTGGAACGTCCCGCCTCCGTTGTCAAGGAGCTTGTCGAAAACGCGATGGACGCGGGCGCGACGGCGATTGAAATCGAAATTATGGGCGGTGGCATTAGTTTTATCCGCGTTACAGATAATGGGCGCGGCATGACGCGCGAGGATGCAGAGACGGCGATCCTGCGCCATGCGACCAGCAAGATCTCCTCCGTCTCGGATTTGCAGACCGTTGCGACGCTCGGTTTTCGCGGCGAGGCACTGCCGACCATCGCATCCGTCTCGCGTTTCTCCCTCCTCACGCGGCAGGCATCGGATGATCTCGGTACGCGTGTTGACATCCTCGGCGGCAAAACGCCCGAGATTGAGGATGCGGGCTGTGAGATCGGGACGAGTGTGCGCGTTGAGGAACTTTTTTTCAACACGCCCGCACGCAAGAAATTTCTCAAGACGAATACGACCGAGGCGGGCAAGATCAGTGACTATGTGATTCGGCTTGCCCTCTCGCGCCCCGATATCGCATTTCGCTTCATTAACAACAACCGTCTCACCATCATGACGGCGGGGGATGACAGCCTGCGCCGCGCCATCGAGAGCATCTACGGCGGCGATACGGCGGGGGCACTGATCCCGCTCGACTTCCACGATGAGGAGGCGGAGATCCGTATCACGGGCTACATCTCGAAGCCGTCCGTGATCCGCAGCAGCCGCGCGTGGCAGACGTACATCGTCAACGGACGCACGATACAGAATCGTGCGATTGCGAAGGCGATTGACAATGTCTACCGTGCGCTCGTTCCGAAGATGGGCTTTCCGCTTGCCGTTCTTCGCATCGAAGTGCCGCAGCGAACCATTGACGTGAACGTGCATCCGCAGAAAACGGAGATGAAATTCGAGGACGAGGGGCGCATCTTCAAGGCGGTATACAAGTCTGTGCTCGACGCGATTCGAGGAGCTGCGGGGGAGAGTACGGCAATTGCGTCGTCGGTTGAAAAGCCGAAATTTCACTATGAAGCCGTGCCGCTGAACGTTGATGCACCTGTCCATGCGACGCCATACACGCAGAAAGTTGCCGCGTCCGCAAACACCTACGCGATGCCGCCCGTGCGCCCGCAGACCGTACATGAGGCGGTGCAGTGGCGTGGGCAGAGCGTTGACCTGCGTGCCGCGCAGGATTCTGTCACTGCCGCACGCACCGAAGAGCGTGCGAGATTTTCTGCGCAGACCGTACCCGCAGCACCGTCTCCGCACACAGAGCAGGGCGCGGAGATGGAGGGAAACCTCCTCCCCATCGGACAGGTTGATCTCACCTACATCATCGCCCAGAGTGCGCAGAGTCTCTACATCGTCGATCAGCACGCGGCGCACGAGCGCATCCTCTTTGACCGTTTCTCCGCACAGGCAGACGGAATTCCGTCCCAACAGATGCTTGTACACGCGATTCTCTCCTTCGATGCGCGTGAGGCACAGTACATCGAGGAGAATGGGGAGCTGTTCGACCGTCTCGGCTTCCACCTCGAACCTGCGGGGGAGCGTGCATATCGTCTGACCGAGGCGCCTGCAGACATTCCGCTCGATGAGGCAGAGGATACGATACGCGAGATCCTGATGTCCCTCGGCGATCTGCACGCGGCGACCCCCGCAAATCTGCGTCAGGCGGGGCTCGCAACGATGGCATGCCGTGCGGCGATCAAGGCGGGGGAGGAGCTGAGCGTGCGTCAGATGGAAATCCTGCTCGACGAACTCCGTGCGACGCCGTTCCCGTTCACCTGTCCGCACGGTCGTCCGACCATCCTCCGATTCGATACCCATGACCTCGCGAAGATGTTCAAGCGCACGGGGTTCAATCTATGAGGACGAACACCATCAGCGCGATTGTGACAACCGTGCGGCGCGGACAGAAATACACGGAGGCGAACCGTACGCTTGCGACACGGACGGCGGCAGCACTCGGTATTCCAAACGTCCCACGCGGCAATGATTCGCTCGAAGAACTGCGTGCGGCATACGGCGTGGATGCCGCACTTGTCGCACGGCGCGGCCTCTTGACCCTCGTTACGGCGGAGGGGGAACTTTTCTTTCATCCGGGCATGGCGCATTTGCGTATTAAAAATTTGCTGCTCGGGCATGGCGACCACCTCGTCACTGCGCTTGGGCTTGTGGAGGGGCTGCACGTCCTTGACTGCACTCTCGGTACGGGCGCGGATGCGATTGTCGAGAGCTTTGCCGTCGGGGAGCGGGGGACGGTCACGGCACTTGAGGCGAACCCCCTGATTGCGGCAGTCATCGCAGACGGGCTTGCGCACGCGACCGGCGACAACTATGAGATGCACGCGGCAATGCGCCGCATTGAGGTGCATCATGCGGACGCACTCACCTTCCTGCGTGCGGCGGAGACGGACAGCTGTGATGTCGTTTACTTCGACCCCATGTTTCGACGTCCGCTTCACGAGAGCGCGGGCATGAACGCACTGCGCGTCCTCGCCGACTCGCGTGCGCTCACGGAGGAGACCATTGCGGAGGCGCACCGTGTTGCACGCCGCCGCGTCGTCATGAAGGAACGGCGAGGGAGCAAAGAATTTGAACGCCTCGGCTTCACGCACATCACGGGAGGGAAATACAGCCGTATCGCGTACGGCGTGATGGAACTCTAAAAATCTTTATTTCCATTTAAGTTTATCTCACATTCCACCGATATACACGGTGGAATGTTTTATTCTACACCAAAGAGAGGAGGTGAGGCGATGAGGATTGCAGACGATTCGATCGCGCTGGTCGGGCAGGGACGCAGGGGGGCCGACCACGGACGAAAAGTAATGGACAGCAGCGGAGCGTCGTTTGCACAGGTACTGGAGGGAGCACGGGAGCGCGTTCGTTTCTCGCAGCACGCAGAGGAGCGGCTGCAGCGGCGCGGTGTCATGCTCACGAACACGGAGCTTGAAAAACTCGGCTCCACCATCGACCGTATGCGGGAGAAGGGTGCAAGGGAAGCCCTGATCTACATGAAGGACAGTACGGCGATGGTCGTCTCTGTGACGAACCGCACCGTGATCACGGCACTTGACGACGTGACCGCGGCAGACAGTATTTTTACGAACATTGACAGTGCAGCCATCATCTGACGAAGCCGGACCTACGGGAGGCTTTTGACCGCGCGCGACTGGTGCGGTCAGCAGGGGACAATGTCTCCAAACAGGGCACACATATCCCTCTGGGGACTGTGTCTGCCGTACCGACGATGGCTTTCCTTTGCGCTGTCACACATGGCAAAGGAGAGATTCATTATGCAGCGTTCCATGTTCTCGGGTGTCTCGGGACTCAAGGGTCATCAGACCCGCATGGATGTTATCGGCAACAACATTGCGAACGTCAACACCACGGGCTTCAAGGCAAGCCGTGTCACGTTCGCAGACATGATCTCGCAGAACCTCTCGGGTGCGTCCTCACCGACCGGAAATATCGGCGGTGTGAACCCTAAGCAGGTTGGTCTCGGTATGAGTGTTGCGAGCACTGACCTCATCTATACGAACGGTTCTGTCCAGCAGACGGGAAAGAACACGGATGTTGCCATCTCGCGCGGCGACGGACTCTTCGTCGTGTCGAAGGGTGAGCAGAAATACTATACACGCAACGGTGCGTTTATATTCGACGCCGAGGGCAACCTCACACTCCCGAACTCCGGTCTCTATGTGCAGGGCTATATGGCGGACAATGGTGTTCTCAACGTCGCGGGCGACAATACGACGAAGATCCGGATTCCTGCAGGCAAGTCGATGGAGGCAAAGACGACTGCCACGGCGTCCTATACGAAGAATCTCAATGCGTCAACCCCGGGGTATGAGGTGGCAAACACCCTCGTAAAATATGCGGACGGCACCTCGGAGACAGTTGCGAACTACACTGTGACGGAAACAGGGCGCATCTCGCTGACACTCTCGACCGGGGAGACGGTCACGTTGGACGGCACGGCAGGCTATCCGTTCGATACGGCAACTCCTGTGGCGGGCAAGAAACTCTATACGTCTAAGATCTCCAATGTCACGGCTTCGCCTACGGGTAAGGTGGATCTCAAGCTGGGGATTGATCTTACAAACGCTTCCAGCCCCAAAGAAATTGCGGGTGGTACAGCGGATATTTCTCTCACGGGACTTGAAAGCGGTACATACGCCTTTGGCGGAACGTACAACATCAGCGGTACGATTACGAAGGTAACGACGGTCGGTACGAACAAAATCAAGCTGGAACTGGCTGCGGACAACAACTTTACCAATCCAAAGGCTGTGACAACCGTCACGGTTCCAAGCCCGACGACCTTTACCTACAAGGTCAACGACACCTATAGCGGACAGCTCAAGATCAAAGAGGTAAAGGGCAATGCCGGATCAACGCTGACGACGGCAGATGGCAATAAGGCGAAACTCGATGCTGCTGTGACCGTGGCGAGTGCGACACAGACCTTTGCACGTGTGGCTACGGCTGCAGACGGCAACGTCGCATCGACCTCGCGTGTCTCCATCTATGAGTATAACAACAAGACGGTCTCAGGGGTGGTACTCAATACAAAGAGCGGGACATCCATCGACGGACTTGTTGCTAAGAACTATAGTCAAGGAGATACGTTCTATCCCTCTGTGGCGACGACCGTCACGGTCTACGATTCTCTGGGGGCAAAGCACGATGTTCCAGTCGTTTATACGAAGGCGGAGAACAACAAGTGGACGGTCTCCCTCGGCAGCGGTGGTGATGCCTACACCATCAAGGAGGCGGACGGGACAACGACGACCGTTGCACTGACCAAGACCGACCTCAATTTTGACACGGCGGGGGCGTATGTTAGCGGAGCCGCTTCGCTCACACTCAAATACACCAACGGTGCTGCAGATCAGCAGGTCAGCATGAACCTCGCCGCCATCACGCAGTTCTCGGGCACGTCGACAATTGCGGCGTCCTCCGACGGCAATGCGGCGGGCACGCTCGCGAGTGTTGATATTGACAGCACGGGTGTTATCACTGGCACTTATACGAATGGTGTTCGTCAGAAGGAAGCCCAGATTGCAATGGCGCAGTTCAACAACCCGTCGGGTCTCACGAAGATGGGCGGCAACCTTTATCAGGAGTCGAACAACTCCGGTACGCGCACCATCAGCGGTGCAGCCGATATCGGCACGGAGCTGACGACCTCTGCGCTTGAGATGTCGAACGTTGACATCGCCGACCAGTTCTCGGATATGATCATCACACAGCGCGGCTTCCAGTCGAACTCGAAGATCATCACGGTCTCGGATGAGATGCTTGAGACGCTCATCAACATGAAGCGGTAAAAGGTTTCCAAAACATACAAAGAAGCGCAGCCATACGCTAAAACGTACAGCTGCGTTTCTTTTGCTTTCAGACGGCAATTCTATAGTTTGTATTTATACATCCTAGGCTTTACTAATAATCTGTTCGTGATGTATAATAATACACGTTGTATTATAGATGCGAAGAGTGGGGACTCTGTGCTGTCTAGAATGGGGGAATTGTTCTATGGAAATGATTTTGGGCTTTATTGTCCTCCTTGTCTGCCTGATTGTCGGTGTGCGGCACGGCGGACTCGGACTCGCGGTGATCAGCGGCTTCGGCCTTGTGATCTACACGTTTATCTTCGGCTATCAGCCGGGCAAGCCGCCGATCGATGTCATGCTCATCATCCTCGCAGTGGTTACCTGCGCGGGCTTCCTGCAAACGTCAGGCGGACTCACCGTCATGCTCAAGTATGCGGAGAAGTTCCTGCGCAACAACCCCAAGCATGTCACGATTCTCGCGCCGCTGACGACGTGGTTTCTCACGGTGCTCTGCGGTACGGGGCACGTTGTCTACACGATGTTCCCGATCATCTATGACATCGCGATCAAGCAGGGCATCCGTCCCGAGCGTCCGATGGCGGTCTCGTCCGTTGCTTCGCAGATGGGCATCTGTGCTTCGCCCGTGTCGGTTGCGGTTGTCTCGATGGTCGCGTTCCTCTCGGTCTCGGGCCATGAGTTCTCCGTGTTCCAAGTGCTCTCGGTGTCGATTCCGGCGACAGGTCTCGGCGTTTTCTTTGCGGCACTGTGGAGCTATCGGCGCGGCAAGGATCTCGAGCAGGATGAGCGGTTCCAGGAGTTCATCCGCGACCCCGAGAACAAGAAGTATGTCTATGGCGATGCGGAGAGCCTGATGGACAAGGAGCTGCCGACGGAGTATTATCGCGCCATGTTCATATTCTTCGCGGGGATCATCGCAATCGCAGTGCTCGGCAACTTCCCGGAACTCCTGCCGAAGTTCCCGCCGAAGGAGGGCGCGGATCCGAAAGCAATCTCGATGGTCGTCGTGATTCAGATGGTCATGCTGCTCGTGGGTGCGACGATTCTCCTCGCGTGCAAGGTCAAGGCAAAGGATGTCGGCAACTCACAGGTCTTCCGCTCGGGCGTGGTTGCACTCGTATCGGTCTACGGTGTGGCGTGGATGGCAGATACCTACTTTATGAATCACATGGGCGTCCTCAAGGAGTTCCTCGGCTCTGCTGTGCAGAACTATCCGTGGGCATATGCGGTGCTCGCGTTCCTCACGTCGAAGCTCGTGAACTCGCAGGGCGCGGCAATCGCCATTGTGGTGCCGATGGCACTGAATGTGGGCATGGATCCGATTCTCGTGCTCTCGTTCATCTCGGCGTGCTACGGTTACTTCTTCCTGCCGACGTACCCCTCTGATCTCGCGTGCATCGGCTTTGACCGCTCGGGCACGACGCGCATCGGCAAGTACATTCTGAACCACTCGTTCATGATTCCGGGGCTCATCGGTGTCACCTCGGGCTGCTGCGTGGGCTATCTCATCGCACATCTGATTTTCTGAGTGATTCCTATGAAAAAAAGGATTGCTGCAAAATGCGGCAATCCTTTTTTGTGCTCTCAGAGTATGGTATGATCGGGTTGGTGACTGAGGATGTCCTTGCTGAATTCGATGAAGGACTGGGCGGCGCGTGAGATGTAGCGGTCGCGCTTCCACGCGAGCCCGACATCAACGTAGATGGGGATCGCAAGGGGAATCGCGCGGATGCCCGGTGTGTCGCGTACAATCATATCGAGCAGGAAGGCGATGCCGACGCCGCTCGCGACGAGCCCCATGATGGTGACGACCTGATTCGACTCGAGCACAATGTTCGGCGTGACACTCGCCGTCTTCATCTTTTGCAGCATCGTCTGCCGCAGGAACGAGCCCTCCTTGAGCATGATGAGGCTGTGCTCCTCAACGTCCTGCAAGGTGATCGCTTTGCGTGCGGCAAGGTCGCTGTCCTCGGGCACGCAGCAGACGATCTGACTGCGTGCCATGGGGAGGAGCTGAAGGTTCGGCGAGCTCTCCGGGATGATGATGATGCCAAAGTCGAGCTCGTCGCGCTCAAGCTGTTCACGAATTGCGACAGAGCCCTCCTCGTGCAGATAGACATCGAGGTGTGAGTAGCGCCGCTGAAAGCTCGAGAAGATCTTTGGAAAGAGGTAGGCTCCCATCATCGGCGGGATGCCGATTTTGATGGTACCCTTCTGCAGCTGCTTGTAGTCGTTGACCTCGAGTACGGCATCCTGTATGTTGCGCAGCGCGATCTCGACGCGACCGAGAAAGACTGCTCCCTCCGGTGTGAGTGAGAGCTGCTTTTGGCTGCGGTCGAAGAGCTGGATTCCCAGCTCACCCTCGAGTTTCTTGATGGCAACGGTGATGTTGGGCTGGGAGACGCGGAGGCGTTCAGCGGCGCGCGTGATATTCTTGAGCCGGCTCGCCATCTGGAAATATTCCAACTGCCGTAGTTCCATGTGACCATCCTCCTAATAACTTTTCTTTATGCGTCTTCTATTATATCATATTTTCAGTGAATATATGATAGGATAATATAAAATTATTGAAAAGTTTTTCGTGGGATTTTAAGAGTTTTTTTTAAAAAGAGGTAGGATTTTTCGGTGTGTTATGGAATAATATAGGAAGATGTGGACGTATGTCTGACGGATCAGGCGAGTGCGCGTTCATCGTTCGAGAGAAATGGAATGGGGGCTTTTGTTTTGGAAAAATCAACGGTCATCGGGCTTATCATGGGGGTTATCTCGATCTTTGTTGGTATGATCCTGAAGGGTGCGCCTCTGTCGGCACTGAACAATCCGGCGGCGTTCCTCATCATCATAGGCGGAACATTCTCGTGCCTGTTCATCGGTTTTCGCATGGAACAGCTGGGGAATTTTGTCAACTTGATTAAGAAAACCTGCCAAGTCCCACAGTTGCAGGAGAAGGGGCAGCTCGTTCAGCAGTTCATCGAGCTGTCGCAGATCGCGCGTCGCGAGGGAATTCTTGCACTTGAGAGCAAAGCACAGGAAATTCAGGATCCGTTCTTCCGCACGGGGCTGGGGATGGTCATCGACGGCATGGATCCGGACTTCGTGGGAGATGTGCTGGATGCGGAACTCTCGATCATGCAGGAGCGTCACGCCGAGGGGCGTTCGATGTTCACACAGGCGGGTACATATGCGCCGACGCTGGGCGTTCTGGGCGCGGTTGTCGGTCTGATCGCGGCACTGGGCAACCTGAACGATATCGACAAGCTTGGTCACTCGATTGCTGCGGCGTTCGTTGCGACAATTCTCGGTATCTTTACGGGATATGTTCTCTGGATGCCGTTCGCGAACAAGCTCAAGATCATGTCGGAGCAGGAAGTCAGTCAGAAGCGCATGATTATCGAGGGAATTCTCTCTCTCCAGGCGGGCGACTCCCCGACGGCGATTGAGGCGAAGCTCATGGTCTTTATCCCGCAGACGGAGCGTGAGGCACTGAAGGGAGAGGGCTGATATGGCGCGTAAGAAACATGCGAAGCCGCATGAAGAGGAAGCGGGCGAGGCTTGGCTGCTGCCTTACTCCGATCTGATGACGCTGCTGCTCGCGCTCTTTATCGCACTCTTTGCGATGTCGCAGACGGACTCCTCGAAGATGCAGGCGCTCGCTCAGGCGTTTACGGCGGCGTTCAACATGGGCGGTCCGTCGTTCTTCTCGGGGATGGGACCCTCCACGGCGATGCCGAATACACCGACGACCTCGGCCGACAGTACGAATTCTGCCTATATGCAGGAGAACGAGAACCTGCGTGAGGCACAGGAAAAGATCGAGCAGTACATCAAGGAGAACAATCTCCAAGATCAGGTATCGACAGAGCTCTCCGAAGAGGGGCTGATGATCCGCCTGAAGGAGAAGGCTCTCTTTGCCTCCGGCTCTGCGGCACTGCAGGGGCAGGCGGAGCAGATTGTCCCCGTCATCGCGGGTCTGCTCGCGTCTCTGCCGGAGCGCGTGACGATCTCGGGGCACACGGACAATGTGCCGATTGCGACAGCGCAGTTCCCGTCAAACTGGGAGCTCAGTTCGTCGCGTGCGGTGAGCCTGATGCGCGGGCTGATGGGGGTGCAGCCGTCACTGAACCCAGCACGGTTCAGCGCACTCGGCTATAGCGAGTATCGCCCGATCGCGACGAATGACACGGAGGAGGGGCGTGCGCAGAACCGCCGCGTTGAGGTATTTATTGCGCGCAGTATGCGGTTCAGCCAGGACGACTCGATCAGTGCGTCCGATGGACAGGTGAAGACAAGCGCGAATGCACCGTCGACAGCGATGCCGAAGGCGACCGCGCCCGCTGCACCGACGGGTACACCTGAGATGGGCGCGTCGGTTCGTCCGACCCAGAACACACCGGGACTCGTACCCGCGCCGCTGCAGCGTTGATTTGTAAGAGAAAAAGAAATTGAAAGGGGCTATTGCGGTGCAATGGCTCCTTTTTCTGTCATTGACAGGAGGTTTTATGATTTTGGGCGTTGGCTGCGATATCATCCAAGTTCGACGCGTGGCACGTGCCATCGAGCATCCGCGTTTTTTGGAGCGCGTCTACACAGCACGGGAACGCGCCTATGCGGAGAGTCGCGGGAAGGGCAGGGCGGCGAGTCTTGCCGCGCGATTTGCGGGCAAGGAGGCTGTTCTCAAGGCCTTTGGGACGGGGCTGCGCGACGGACAACTGACGGATGTAGAGATTCTGCCCGATGCGCTCGGTGCACCAAAGGTGCAGCTCAGTGGATATTTTGCCGCACATGCGGCTGAGATGGGTGTGACAAACGTATGGATTACGATGAGTCATGAGCGTGACTATGCGCTCGCCTATTGTGTTTTGGAGGGTCAGCGATGAAGATAGCGTTTGCAGAGGATATGCGGCGGATGGATGCGCGTGTGACGGAGACATATGGGCTGCCCGCACTCGCACTGATGGAGAATGCGGGACGCCGCTCGGCGGAGGAGGCCGCAGAGATGCTTGGCGGAGCGGATGGCAAGGTGTTTGCTGTCTTTGCCGGTGGGGGCAACAACGGCGGAGATGCCTTTGCCGCAGCACGTCATCTCATAAATATGGGGGCGCGGGTGAAGGTGTTCTTCACGGGGGAAGCGGAGCGTCTCGGAGATGCGGCGCGTGCGATGCACGATGCCCTGCACGCAATGGGCGTGGAGATCCGCCCATTGGTGAGCGAGCGGGACTGGGATCGGCTGCGCGTGTCGCTGCGTTTTGCGGACGGTATTGTGGACGGGCTGCTTGGAACGGGGGTGCATGGAGAGCTGCGTGAGCCGACTGTCTGTCTCGTCGAGGAGATTAACGCTGCGGGAAAGCCTGTGATGGCGATTGATATTCCGAGCGGTGTGGAGGCGGATACGGGACGGATTTCCTCGGCCGCCGTGCATGCGGAGCGGACGCTCGCACTCGGCCTGCCGAAGGTAGGGCATCTCATCGGGCAGGGCGCGAATGCTGCCGGAGAGCTGTTGGTCGACGATATCGGTATCCCGTACGCGCTGCTCAGTGGAGATGAGCTGCGTCAGTCGCTCATCACGCGAGAGGCGGCGGCAAAGTTGCTGCCCGCACGCCCCCGTGATGTGCACAAGGGGAGCTGTGGGCGTATCCTCGTGGTCGCGGGCTCGCTCGGCATGACGGGGGCGGCGGCTCTTGCTGCGGAGGCTGCACTCAGGATCGGGGCGGGGCTGGTGACGCTTGCTGTTCCCGAAAAGCTCTATCCTGTGCTCGCGGCAAAGCTGACCGAGGTGATGGTCGTTCCCGTACCTGATGATGGGTCTGGATATTTCGGCGGGCTGAAGGCTCTTGAGACGGCACTCTCCCTCGCGGCAAATGCGGATGCGGTGCTGATCGGCCCAGGACTCGGACGCGCACCGGAGACGAGTGAGTTTGTGCGTCTCTTTGCCGCCGATGTAAAGGCTCCGCTCGTGATGGATGCGGATGCGATCTATGCGTTTCGAGGGGTTCTCGACACACTGCGTGAGCTGCCGCAGGTGCCGATCCTCACGCCGCATCTCGGGGAGTTCGCGGGACTCCTCGGCAAGGCGGCGGACGAGGTGGAGGGCGATCTGTTGAACATGGCACGCGCGGCGGCGAAGGAGCATCAGGCGGTCTTTGTCGTCAAGGGTGCGTGTACGATTGTGGTCTACCCCGATGACGATGCGTTCTTTACGACGGTCGGCAATGCGGGGATGGCGACAGCGGGCGCGGGCGATGTGCTCGCGGGTGCGATTACGGGGCTGATGCGGCAGATGGAGAGCGGGATGACGCCGCTCGTTGGTGTCTATGCGCACGGGCGTGCGGGCGATCTCGCATATGAGGCACACGGCAACGGGCTTTTGGCAGGGGATATTTTGCGTCTTTTGCCGCAGGCATTGGGGGAGCTGGTAAGGAATCGCTGATAAAATGAAGTCCGTCAGATTGACGTAGATTTTTTCGTCCGAACAAGGAGGCAAACCGGACGCATAGCCAAAGCTAT
>NZ_DBHIVL010000031.1:0-26634 GCF_057271695.1 Centipeda sp. (in: firmicutes) | reverse complement strand
TTCGGACGAAAAATCTACGCCAATCTGACGGACTTCATTTTATCAGCGATTCCCTTATGCTCTTATGGATTCATCTTCAGCCACATACTCCACGGTACAGCATAGTCGTTCTCGTGATTCTGCTGAACGTAGTCGTAGAACTTTGCGATCATCTCTGACTTGTGATGGTAGTCTGCATCCTCCCATCCCGTCGGTGCATGCTGCGTGGTCGGGTCGTAGGCGAGGTATGCTCCGCCGAGCAGGTACTGACGATAGAGGATGTCCTTCAGGGGGACGGAGGGATTTTTCATCATATCGTACATCGCCATAAAGCTGGTCGTGCGTCCCTTGCCTGCCTGACAGTGAAAGTGCATCCATGTGTCTGCGGGCATTCTTTTCACGAGATCGACAAAATTGTCGATGGTCTGCGGGTCTGCCCATTTGTGGTCGGTGACGGCGAGACGGACGTAGCACACGCCCGCATCCTCGACCAGCTCCTGCTCCGTCATCGCCGCCACGACGCGGATGGTCTGCGGATTTTTTGGCTGCTTTTTCTTGTCGAGGTGCGCGAGCACGACATCCTTGCCCTGTGCACTGCGAATGCGCATGTTCTCGTCACGCAGTGCCTCGTGCTTCGTCCTGCCAATATTGCCCCAGTCGTGCTTGCCATACCAGCTGACGGCGTTTCCATTCATGAAGCCGTGCGACTCCTGCCGCAGATCGACGATACAGATCGAGCCCTTTGCGCGCGTGTGCAGGTCTTTCAGCAGTGCATGAAAGGCAGGGACGGAGAACTCCGCGCTTCCCGAGAGCGGCAGGGAGTCCAGTCCCTCACGAGAGGGAGTGTAGTTCGGGTCGACACCGAACTTCGCTGCGTCTGTCCGCGTTTGGAACGGCGATGCCGCCGTGCGGAAATTGTGCGGCAGCTCCGCCTCATTGCCCGCCGCCGTATCGATGCGCCAGACATAGCCCCGGTAGTCTGCATTCGTATCGGTGGCAGAGGCAGTGTATGGGATGATACATAGCGTGCATAATAGCAGGGCAGTGAGTAAATGTTTGAATGCGTGCATGAGATCCCTCCGCTGTGTGAACCGACGCTCCTTTCGGAATCGCTGATAAAACCTTTGCTCGAATGACGTGGATTTTAGGAAGCACTGATAAATTCAGCCGCACCATCTTAGCGCATCTTTTTTGCCCGAACTTTGTCAGCAAATCCTCCACATAGCCCTTGCTATGCGTCCGGTTTGCTTCCTCGTTCGAACGAAAAAATCTGCGCAAATCTGACGGACTTCATTTTATCAGCGATTCCCTTATGCGTGCTTTCTATATTTATCGTTGGTTATAGCACTCTTTGGATAAAGGTGCAAGAGAAATCTTGGGCAGATGTCGCCTGTTCCTTGAAAAATCCCCTTCCGTGTGCTAGAATGACGTGACTATGCTACGGGAGGGGTTTCTTTGTACGAGAAAGTAGATACCAATCTGAATTTTGCCGCGCGCGAGAAAGCCGTTGCGGATTTTTGGCGTGAGAATCATATTGCACAGCAGGCGGTGGATCAGCGTGAGGGCTGCGAGACGTTCACGTTCTACGATGGTCCGCCGACGGCGAACGGCCGCCCGCACATTGGGCACGTTCTGACGCGCGTCATCAAGGATATGCTGCCGCGCTATCAGTCGATGAAGGGGCGCAAGGTGCTCCGCAAAGCGGGCTGGGACACGCACGGTCTGCCCGTGGAGCTGGAAGTCGAGAAGGCGATCGGCATCAACGGCAAGGAGCAGATCGAGGGCTACGGCATCGAGCCGTTCATCAAGAAGTGCCGTGAATCGGTCTGGACGTATAAGGCGATGTGGGAGGAGTTCTCCGATGTTGTCGGCTTCTGGGCAGATATGGAGCATCCCTACATTACCTATGAAAATGACTTCATTGAGTCGGAGTGGTGGGCACTCAAGGAAATCTGGAAGAAGGGGCTGCTCTATCAGGGACACAAGATCGTCCCGTACTGCCCGCGCTGCGGCACGCCGCTCTCCTCGCACGAGGTAGCGCAGGGTTATAAGGACGTGACGGAACGCTCGGCAATCGTGCGCTTTAAGGCGGCGGACGAGGATGCCTATTTCCTCGCATGGACGACGACACCGTGGACGCTCCCGTCGAACCTCGGTCTCTGCGTGAATCCGAATGTGACCTATGTGAAGGTGCGCGTCTACGGCAAGGTCTACTATCTCGCTGAGGCACTGATGGACAGCGTATTCGCGGATTCGTGGGGCGACCGCGAGATCCTTGCGACGATGAAGGGCAGCGACCTCGAGTACCGTAAGTACGAGCCTCTTTATGCGTTTGCGGATAAGGACGTGCAGGACAAGGCGTTTTTCGTCATCTGCGACGACTATGTCACGACTGAGGACGGCACGGGCATTGTCCACACGGCACCCGCCTTCGGTGAGGACGATAACCGCGTCTGCCGCAAGTACGGCATGCCGTTCGTTCAGTTCGTCAATGACAAGGGCGAAATGACGGAGGAGACGGACTGGCCGGGGGTCTTCGTAAAGGATGCCGACCCGTTGATTCTCGAGGATCTCGAGAAGTCGGGTAAGCTGTTCAAGGCACCTGAGTTTACGCACAGCTATCCGCATTGCTGGCGCTGCGACACGCCGTTGATCTACTATGCGCGTGCCTCGTGGTTCATCCGTATGACGGCGGTGCGCGACGCACTTGTTGCAAACAACAATACGGTCAACTGGATTCCGAAGACGATTGGCGACGGTCGTTTCGGCAACTGGATCGAGCATGTGCAGGATTGGGGTATCAGCCGCGACCGCTACTGGGGTACACCGCTCAATATCTGGAAATGCTCCTGCGGGCATGAGCATTCGGTTGGTTCCATCGCCGAGCTGCGCGAGCTTCAGCCGGACTGCCCCGCAGATATCGAGCTGCATCGTCCGTACATCGATGCAATCACGTTCCCGTGTGAGAAGTGCGGTGCACAGATGCACCGCGTGCCCGAGGTCATTGACTGCTGGTTCGACTCGGGTGCGATGCCGTTCGCGCAGTGGCACTATCCGTTTGAGAACAAGGAAGTCTTTGAGACCTACTTCCCTGCAGACTTTATCTCTGAGGCGGTCGATCAGACGCGCGGCTGGTTCTATTCGCTGATTGCCATTTCGACGCTGCTCTTTGACAAGAGCCCGTATAAGAATGTCATTGTCCTCGGTCATGTGCAGGACGAGAACGGGCAGAAGATGAGCAAGTCGAAGGGCAATGCGGTCGAGCCGATGGACGCGCTGCGCCGTCACGGGGCGGATGCGATCCGTTGGTACTTCTATGAGAACAGTGCGCCATGGCTGCCGAACCGCTTCTCCGACGATGCAGTGCAGGAGGGCGCACGAAAGTTTATGGGGACGCTCTGGAATACCTACGCGTTCTATGTTCTCTATGCGAATATCGACAATTTCGACCCGACGGCGCACACGCTTGACTACAGCCGCCTCTCGGTCATGGATCGCTGGGTGTTCTCACGTCTGAATACGATGGTGCGCACGGTGGATGACTGCCTTGGCAATTACCGTGTCACTGAGGCGGCGAAGGCGGTGCAGTCCTTTGTGGAGGAGCTGTCCAACTGGTACGTGCGCCGCAGCCGCAGCCGTTTCTGGGCGAAGGGCATGGAGCAGGACAAGGTGGATGCCTACCTGACGCTCTACACTGCGCTTGTAACGACGGTGAAGGCGGCAGCACCGATGGTGCCGTTTATCACGGAGAGCATCTACCGCAATCTCGTCTGCTCGGTGGATGGGTCTGCGCCGATTTCCGTGCACCTTGCGGACTTCCCGACGGTGAACGAAGCACTCATTGACATGCAGCTCGAGGAGAACATGGAGATCGTCCTCAAGGTTGTCACCCTCGGACGTGCGGCACGCAATGCGGCGAACATCAAGAACCGCCAGCCCGTTGCGAATATGTTTGTCAAGGCGGAGCACACATTGCCGGCGTTCTTTGTCGAGATTATCGAGGATGAGCTGAATGTCAAGGCGGTCACGTTCCGCGACGATATGTCGGACTTCCTCGCCTATCATGTGAAGCCGAATTTCCGCATACTCGGTGCGAAGGTCGGCAAGCAGATGAGTGCGGTCAAGAAGGCTCTCGAAGAGAGCGACGGCGCGGCGGTGAAGGATGCGCTCGCGGGCGGCGGCAGCTATACGCTGCACCTCACAGACGGCGATGTCACGGTCACATCGGAGGATGTCGAGGTCACCGTCTCGCAGCAGGAGGGCTACAACTGCCAGAGCTACGGCGGTGTTACGGTTGCACTTGAGACGACGCTCACGGAGGAACTCCTCGAGGAGGGCTTTGTCCGTGAGATCATCAGCAAGGTGCAGACCATGCGTAAGGAATGTGAGCTTGAGGTGACGGATCATATCGCGCTTGATCTCTCAGACAACGCGAAGCTCACGGCGATTGCCGCGAAGAATGAGGCATTCATCCGTGAGATTACGCTCGCCGATTCCGTCTCCTACGATGCGCCTGCGGGCACGAGCAAGGAGTGGAACATCAACGGCGAAAAGCTGACGATCAGCATCAAGTAAAATTTTGGCTGCAAGCCGTTTCGTTCGGGGACTTCCCAAATGAGACGGCTTTTCTATTGACATTGTGGGGACATATCGTATAATGAGACATAACAGACAAATTGTGAAATAGGAGAGTGGTCGCAATGGTAAAATTCAGCTACTATGGTCATGCGGCTTTTGTGCTTGACGATGGGGCGCATCGGGTGCTCGTGGATCCGTTCCTGACGGGGAATCCGACGGCGAGCATTGCGGCAAATGAGGTGGACTGTGATTTCATCCTGCTCACGCACGCCCATGGGGATCATCTCGGCGATGCACCATCGATTGCGGCGCGCACGGGAGCTGCGATTGTCGCCATACCCGAGGTCATCTCTGTCTGTGAGAGTCAGGCGTGTGCCGAGATCAAGTCGCATCCGATGAACATCGGCGGCTCGCTTGACCTGCCGTTCGGCAAGGTACGCATGACGTTTGCCCAGCACAGCGCGGGCGTCGCGGGCGGGATTGCGTGCGGCTTTGTGATCTACATCGGCGACAAGGTCGTCTACTATTCGGGCGATACGGCACTCTTCAGCGATATGCAGCTGATTGGGCGCAAGGATGCGATTGACTACGCAGTGCTTCCCATCGGTGACAACTATACGATGGGGCTTGAGGATGCGGCAATGGCAGCACAGTGGCTGAACGCGGGTCATGTCATCCCCATCCACTACGACACATGGCCGGTCATCGCGCAGGAAGTGAACCGCTACAAGGAAGTCACGGAGGCGATGACGCGTGCGCGGGTGAATGTCGTCGCTCCCGGCGAAACGATCAAACTTTGACTCTGCATTCAAAAAGTCCCATTCTTGTGCTTCTTGGACCGACGGCGGTCGGAAAGACCGCATTGTCGCTGAAACTTGCCGAGGCACTGGGGACGGACATCATCTCTGGCGACTCTATGTGCATCTATCGTGGATTTGACATCGGCAGCGCAAAAGCGACCGTAGAGGAGCAGGCTCGTGTCACGCATCATCTCATCGACATACTGGATGCGGATGAGCCATTCTCCGTAACGGAGTTTGTTACACGCGTGTCGGAGCTCGTCCGTGCCCATGAGGCGGAGGGGCATCTGCCGTTCATCGTTGGCGGTACGGGGCTCTACATCAAGGCTCTCGTAGAGGGGTACGATTTCAATGAGACGCAGGAGCAAGAGCAGTTTCGCCGTGCGATGGAGGGCGTTGCCGCGCGGCGCGGAAATGCGCGCGTTCACGCGTTTCTCGCGCATTATGACGCTGCGGCGGCGCGTCGTCTGCACATCAACAATCTCAGGCGTGTGATTCGTGCAATTGAGGTCAAACGCTATGGGGGCGAACGCATTTCGCAGGAGAGTGGGCTGATGGGCGGAACGACGCCCTACGATGCCTTTGTCATCGGGCTCACGAGGGAGCGCTCCTGTCTCTATGAGCGCATCAACGCGCGTGTAGAGGCGATGGTTACAGATGGCCTTGTGGATGAGGTCGCGGCACTTCTTGCACGCGGCGTACGGCGTGACGACCCTGCGATGAAGGGCATTGGCTACAAGGAAACGGCGGCATACCTCGTGGGCGAGATGAGCCGTGCGGAGATGATCACTGCCATCCAGACGGCGACGCGCCATTTTGCAAAGCGACAGCTGACATGGTACAGGCGTATGCCATATATCCGCTGGTACGATGCGGATACACAGACAGAGACCGAACTCCTGCACGCGATCCTTGCGGATGTGTGTGCATGGCAAAGAGAAAGGAGCGCTCAGGCGTGACGGCAAAAAGTATCAACTTGCAGGACAATTTTCTCAATCAGGTGCGTAAGGACGGCATCCCTGTCACCATTCATCTGGTGAACGGCTTCCAGATCAAGGGCACAGTACGCGGATTTGACAATTTTGTCGTCATGGTGGATGCGATGGGGAGACAGCAGATGATCTACAAACATGCGATTTCGACGATCACCCCTGCGCAACCGGTGAAGGCTATGGTTGAGGAATCCTAAGCATGCAGAAATGGAATGCTGCTGCACCGGAGTCGGTGCAGTATTTTTCTTTTGAGGAGAAGATATGAAGATACGCGGGTTTGAAATTGTATCGGTTTACAAGGACTCCGACATTCATTTGCCGGAGCGCAAGACCGGCGCGAGTACGGGGTATGACTTTGCGGCGGCAGAGGAGGTCGTGATCCCTGCGGGCGCGTCCGCGCTCGTTCCGACGGGGGTCAAGGCATATATGCAGCCAAGTGAGGTACTGCTCATATACATTCGTTCGAGTGCCGCACTCAAGAAGCATCTCATGCTGATGAACAGCGTCGGCGTGATTGATGCGGACTACTACGGCAACGCGGAGAACGAGGGGCATATCTACATTCCGCTCTACAATTTCGGCAAGGAAACGGTGCGCATCGCGGCGGGAGAGCGCATCGCGCAGGGAATCTTCACCCACTATCTGACCGTGGACGGTGACGCGGCAGGAGATGGAGGGACACGTACGGGCGGATTTGGTTCGACGGGTGTGTGACGCTTTGACAGGAAAACGAAACTCATTTATAATGACAATGCAGCAACGTAATTGAAACGGAACGGATAAGTGTATGACTTGTCTGTTCGGGAGATGTTATGAAACTTTCAACGAAGGGGCGCTATAGCGTTACAGCTCTCTATGAACTCGCCCTGCACTATGGAGAGGGGGTCGTTCCTCTCAAGACGATCGCAAAGACGCAGCAGATCTCGGAGAATTATCTCGAGCAGCTGATGTCGCCGTTGCGCCGTGCAGGGCTTGTGGAGAGCGTGCGCGGGGCGCAGGGCGGCTATACACTTGCGCTGCCGCCCGAGGAGGTCACGATCGGACGCATCATCACGGCGGTCGAAGGGCCGATTGCTCTCGTGGACTGTCTGCTCACGGGTGCGGAGGCAGAGGGGCAGACCTGCGTTCGTGCAGGACATTGCGTGACGCGGCAGATCTGGGAGGAGGTGCGCGACAGCATCAATTCTGTGCTCAACAACATCTCGCTTGCCGACCTCATGCAGCGGCATCGGAGTCGTGTCGGCTGCAATCAGTGAGCATGTGGATTTTGGGGCAGGATGGTGCAGAACCCCCCGAAAAGATTTGTCTTTGCCGTGTATATCATGTTATAATTAAGGAATAAATTCCGGAAGTGACAAAAGTCTGGGAGGGAGTCTCATGGTAGGGGACATCTTGCGAAGAGAGCGCGAGAAGCGAGGATTGACAATTGCCGATATTGAGAAGGGAACCAGCATTCGTGGGCTCTATATCGAGCATATTGAGCGGGGCAACATCGGTGAGCTGCCGGGGCTGGTCTACGCGAAGGGCTTTGTGCGGAACTACGCCAATTTTCTGCGCTTGAACGCAGAACCGCTTGTGCAGCAGTTTGCAGAGGAGAACGGCGGCGCACCTTCTCCTGTTTCTGCGGAGCCGGAGAGTGCGCCGCGCCGAATCTCGCTGAGTACGGTGGGGGATGAATCACTGTCCAGTATTTCCATCGGCGGTACGCGTTCCTCCTATGCGGGCATCTTTGGTAAGCTGGCAGCGGGCATCATTGTACTGGTTGCACTTGTAGGAGGTGGTATTGCAGCGATCTCCGCGATCAACTCGCCGACAAAGGTGCCGGCAGCTGCACCGCCGGTCAAGACGGAGCAACCTGCCGCACCGGCTGCAGCTGCCGAGGCGGATACGTCGGATACGGCTCATACCGATGGCGTGAACGTGAGTGTTGCACTTGCGGAACGTTGTTGGACGGAGGTCGTGGTCGATGGCAAGAGTGTCTTTGAGGGCATCATCGAGAAGGGCAAGACCGAAAGTTGGAAGGGTAAGGAATCGGTTGTGATCCGTGCGGGCAATGCAGGCGCACTGGATGTGACGTTCAATGGCAGAAAGCTTGGCAAGTTTGGTGACAATGGGGAAGTCCTTGAACGTACCTTCAGCAAGACGACAAAGGATCTGAAGGATACGCTGCCGCCCGCGCGTGCCCAGGAAAATGCCGGTGCGCAGCCCCGTGCGGCAAAAGCGGATGATACTGTTAATGCTGCTGATGCAAAGCCTGCAACAGGGGCAAAAAAAACGAATTGATCACGGCGCATGAGGAAGGATGAGTACGATGAAATGTCCTTTTTGCAAAAAGCCGGACAGCCGCGTGATCGACTCGCGGGCTGCGGATGACGGAGCGACGATTCGCCGTCGCCGTGAATGCGGGGAGTGCGGTCGACGGTTTACGACCTATGAGGTGGTGGAGAAGCTGCCGCTCATGGTCGTCAAGCGCGACAATCGCCGCGAGCCGTTCAGCCGCGACAAGCTCCTCACGGGCATCATCCGCTCCTGTGACAAGCGTGACATCTCAATGGAGCAGATCACGAACTTCGTTGCGGAGATCGAGCGTGATATTCGCAACCGTATGGAGCCGGAAGTGCCGTCGGAGAAGATTGGTGAGATCGTTATGGAGCGGCTGAAAGACTTCGATGAGGTCGCCTACATCCGCTTCGCCTCGGTCTATCGGAAGTTCGACGATATCACGAACTTCATCGAGGAGCTGGAAACGCTGCGCGCGCGGCGCGGAAAGGAGCAGGGCGACGAAAGGTACAGGTAGAATTTGGATCATCGGCTGAAGAGCAGTTTGCAGGAGCGTTTTGCACGGGAGCGCGGGGCGTATCGCTATCCGGCGGGAGCGCGTACACGCTTTGCACTTGTCTATCCGAACACCTACTTTGTAGGGATGTCGAACCTCGGACTGCACATCA
This sequence comes from Centipeda sp. (in: firmicutes), assembly GCF_057271695.1. Taxonomy (NCBI): domain Bacteria; kingdom Bacillati; phylum Bacillota; class Negativicutes; order Selenomonadales; family Selenomonadaceae; genus Centipeda; species Centipeda sp. (in: firmicutes). Next base: position 17,337 of record NZ_DBHIVL010000031.1, on the reverse strand, counting down.
TCTATGACCTTCTCAACAGGCGCGGGGATACGGCGTGTGAGCGCTTCTTCCTGCCCGATCGTACAGAACTCCCGCGCTATGAGCGCACGCAGACGCCGATGATGAGCGTGGAGACGCAGACGCCTCTTGCGGACTTCGCCGTCATCGGCTTTGCCATTTCTTTTGAAATGGATTATTTCAATGTCATAAAGATGCTTGTGCTCAGTCATGTCCGAAGGCGTGCCGCAGAGCGCACATGGCGTGATCCGCTCGTCATTGCGGGCGGCCCGTGCGCGACGTTCAACCCCGAGCCGCTCGCAGAGATCGTGGATGCGTTTGTGATTGGTGAGGGCGAGGCCGTCATGCCCGCTCTGATGGAGGCATATCACGATGGGATGCGTCAGGGCGATGAACGAGGCGCACTGCTCCGTCGTCTGGCCTGCGTTCCCGGGGTCTATGTGCCCGCGCTCTATACGCCCTCCTATGATGCGGCAGGACATCTTGCCGCACTCATGCGGTCGGAGGATGCGCCGTCCTCTGTTGCGCGTCAGTGGGTGGAGGATCTTGACGAACACCCTGCGCATACGGTCGTTGTGACGGAGGATACGGAGTTTAACTTTTACCTCATCGAGACGGCACGCGGCTGCGGGCGGCACTGTCGTTTCTGTATGGCGGGCTACTGTTTCCGCCGTCCGCGCAACCGTTCCCTCCACGTCATTGAGGAGGAGGTGCGCGCGGCACTGCCCTATGGCAAGAAGATCGGCCTGATGGGGGCGGCAATCTCGGACTATCCCGAGATTGATGAGCTCTGCCGCTCCATCCTCGGTGAGGGGCTGTCGATGTCCGTTGCGTCCTTCCGTGCGGATTCGGTGACGCAGGAACTCGTCGAGGCACTTGCCGCGAGCGGTCTTCAGACGCTGACACTCGCCCCCGAGGCGGGGAGCGCACGCATGCGTGCCGTCATCAACAAGGGGATCGAGGAGCATCACCTGTTCACGGCGATTGATCTCGGTGCGGCGGCGCACATCCCAAACTTCAAGCTCTACATCATGGTGGGGCTGCCGTTTGAGGAGGCGGCGGACATCGCGGCGATCGTCGATCTCGCACAGCGCCTGCGTGCCTATATGGATGAGAAGGGGAGCAGGGGGACGCTGACGCTCAGCGTCAACCCGTTTGTCCCGAAGCCGTTCACGCCGTTCCAGTGGATGCCGATGGCGGACAAGAAGCGGCTCGATGCGGTGATGAAGGAGCTCACGCAGTCCCTGCGCCGTTGCCGAAAGATTGTTGTAAATTTCGAGTCGCCGAAGGAAGCCCTCGTACAGGCGATTCTCGCGCGTGGTGATCGCCGCCTCGCAGAGCCGCTGATCCGCGCCGCTGAAGGGCGTGGGGCAAAGGATCTCGTGGGCGAGATGCGTGCGGAGGGGCTTTCCCCCGACGACTATCTCACGCGGGAATGGGGGGCAGACACGCCGCTTCCGTGGGATCATCTGGACATGGGCTTTCCAAAACGCTATCTGTGGCAGGAGTATGAGCGGGCTGCGGCACTTAAGGAGACGGTCGGCTGCTTTGACGGCTGCACGCGCTGCGGTGTCTGCGGGACGAAGAGAGAAAGGACGAGCGAATGAGTTTTGTACTGCGGCATATACGCAGCAATTTGTGGAGCGGGCGGTTGGACATCTTTCCCGAGGACAGGATCGTACATGGCTTTTCGGCGCGACAGGGCGGTGTAAGCTCTGCACCGTTTGACGCGCTCAATATGGCTCTGCACGTCGGCGATGACTCTGCGCGTGTGTGGGAGAATCGCACGCGTTATTTTGCAGCAATCGGGTTGGATGCGGAGCGGATCTGTACGATACGGCAGGTACACGGGACGGAGATTGTGCGTGCCCTGCGGCGCGATGCGGGGCGCGGTGCGCGGGACTATGCAGATGCGCTTGCGGACGCGGATGCACTCATCACAAATGACAGCGGCGTTCCGCTCATGCTCTGCTTTGCGGACTGTGTGCCTGTCCTGCTCTACGATCCGGTGCATCACGCGGCGGGTGTTGTTCATGCGGGCTGGAAGGGGACGGTGGCGCGGATTGCAGCGCAGACCATTGTGCGCATGGGCGAGGAGTTCGGCACGGTGGCATCCGATGTGCTCGCGGGCATCGGCCCTTCGATCAGTGCGGACTGTTATACCGTCGGTGCGGAGGTTGCAGAACAATTTCGTGCTGCGTTCCCCGCCCATGCGGAGCAGATTGTACAGGAACGCGACGGTGCGATCCACCTCGATCTCTGGGCGGCGAACCGTATGCAGATGGTTGAGGCGGGCGTTTTGACGCAGAACATCGATCAGGCGGACATATGCACCTCATGTGACCGCAATTTTTTCTACTCCTATCGTGCCGACGGCGGCAGGACGGGACGGTTGGCGGCGGTGATGGAGCTGAGATGAGTGACGATACGATGATTGCAGAGCATATTCGCGAGGTGCACGCGCGGATCGCGGCGGCGCGTGAACAACGTACCCGCGTGTGCAAGAATGCGCCTGTGGAGCTCATTGCCGTGACGAAGAATCATCCCGTGGCGGCGATGCAGGAGGCAATCGATGCGGGGATCATGAACATCGGTGAGAACCGCGTGCAGGAGGCTCTGGACAAGGCGGAGACCTTGGATCGCGAGGTGAAATGGCACCTGATTGGGCACCTGCAGACAAACAAGGTGAAGCACGCCGTACGGCAGTTCGATTTGATTCACTCGGTCGACTCCCTGCGGCTGGCACGCGAGATTGACAAGGCGGCGGCGAAGTTCGGCAAGGTGCAGAACGTCCTCATCCAGATCAATCTGGCGCACGAGGAAAGCAAATCCGGTATCGACCGCGCGGAACTGGACGATATTCTCACGGGGATTGACGACCTGCGTGCAATTCGCTTGCAGGGTTTTATGTGCATTGCGCCGAATTATGAGGATGTGGAGGAGTGCAGACCGCTCTTTCGCACCATGTATGACATCTTTCAGCAGGTGAAGACGCGTGAGCTGCGTACTGCTGATATCCGCTATCTTTCGATGGGGATGACCCACGACTATGAGATTGCAGTGGAAGAAGGCGCAAATCTCGTGCGCGTCGGTACGGCAATTTTTGGCGCACGTCAATACGCACTAGGAGTGTGAGGCATCAGTGAGTATTTTTAAGAAGATATCCACGAAGTTCATCGGCATCACGCCGGAGGACGACGTGGAGGAGAACGAGGGGCTGGCAGAGGAGAAGGTACGGGAAAAGCAGACCGCCCCTGTGACGGACATCGGTTCACGCGCGGGACGCCGCACGGAGACAGGGGCGAATGTCGCTTCTTTCCCTGAGTTTTCCAGTGCTTCGGGTGGTACGGGAGCGACGATTGACAATGTCATCGCGGCGTACCGTATGAATGTTGTGGTCATTGAGCCGCAGAGCTTCGATGATGCGCAGCAGGTGGCGGCCAACCTCCAGAAAAAAAAGCCCGTCGTGCTCAACTTTGAAAAGACCGAGAAGAGTGTAGCGAGCCGCATCATTGACTTCATCAGTGGGACGACATACGCACTGAACGGCGATATCAAGAAGATCAGCAACAATGTGTTCCTCTGTGCGCCGAACAACGTCAATGTCAGCTACTCCGAGGAGGAACACCGTCTCGGAGATGACATGTCCTTTCTGAACAGGTAAAGCCCATGCGTGATGATATTCAGATTGGCATCATCGGCGGCGGTGCGATGGCAGAGGCACTGATTGCGGGGCTTGTGGCGTGCGGAACGATTCCGGCCTCCCATATCAGCGTATCCGACCACAAGGCGATGCGCTGCGACGAACTCACGCGGAAATATGGCGTACATGCGCAGGTGGGGGCAGAATCCTTTCTGCCCCGTATTTCTGTGCTCATCCTCGCGGTAAAGCCGGCGGCAGCCGCAGCGGCAATACGTGAGACGAGAGACCTGCTCCGCGTAGATGCGGCTGTGCTCTCCATCGTTGCCGGGCTGCCCATCGCCGCGCTTGAGGAGGGATATCCCAATCATCCTGTCGTGCGCGCGATGCCGAATACGCCGCTCGCTGTCGGTGCGGGGATGTCCGCTTATGCGTGCGGCATCTATGCAGATGACAGTGTATCTGCCATCGCGGAACTGCTGCTCGGCGCGTCCGGTCGTACTGTGCGCGTGCATGAGAGCGACCTTGATGCGGTGACAGGGCTCTCGGGCAGTGGTCCCGCCTATGCGTTCCTCATGATCGAGGCACTGATTGAGGGCGGTGTGGCGGCAGGGCTGAAACGCGAGACGGCATCGCTGCTCGCGGCGCAGACCATGATGGGCGCAGCGCAGATGGCACTTGCGTCAGCGCATTCGCCCGCCGATCTGAGGGCAGCGGTGACGAGTCCCGCCGGAACGACGGCGGCGGGGCTGCGCGTGCTTGAGCGCGCGGGCGTACGATCGGCACTCATCGAAGCCGTCCTTGCGGCGGCAGAGCGTTCAAAAGAATTGGGGAGAGGGTAATGGCAGCGGAACAGAAGGAGCGGATTCTCCGCTTTTATCGTGGCGGTGAGGGCGAGGAGACGGCGATCCGTCTCCTCGATCTCGCGGAAGCCGTTATGAAGACGGCAAAATTCCGCATCAGTCCCTTTCTCGACCCCTACGGGCAGGAGATTGCGGAGACGATCTGCGCGAGCTATGAGGGCATTCAGCTCGATTTTGACGGCGGCTACGCGGGCGCGGAGCGACAGCGCGCCATGCTGTGCCACCGTGACTTTGCGGGGACGCCGGACGGCTTTGCAATCGCCTGTGTAGAGGCGGCGTGGAACGGGCAGTTTGCGCGTCTCACGCATCGCGACGTGCTCGGTGCGGTCATGGGGCTCGGCATCGAGCGCGAGCTGATCGGGGACATCCTCCCTGCGCCCGACACGGCAAGGATCATCTGCGATGCGAAGATTGTGGATTTTATCGTAAACAATTTGACAATGATCGGTGCGGTCGGGGTCAAGACGACACTTTCCAATCTCGCGGCAATTCCACCGCGTGAGGAGCGGACAAAGGAGATCCGTGCGACGGTCGCATCGCTCCGCCTCGACTCCATTGTTGCGGCGGGCTTCGGCATCTCGCGCAGCCGTGCAGCGGACGACATTGCGGCGGACAAGGTGAAGCTCAACTGGCAGAGTGCGGCGAGTGCGTCGAAGACGATCAAGGAGGGCGATGTGCTCTCCATGCGCGGGCGCGGACGTGTCGAGGTGACAGAGGTGCGCGGGCAGACGAAGAAGGGGCGTACGGTCGTTGTACTGAACCGATTCTTTTGAAGAAAGGCGGGAGCGGAATGCTGACACCGATGGATATACATGCGAAGGAATTTGGCAGGAGCTTTCGCGGATTTGACGAGGCGCAGGTCAATGACTTCTTGAACGAGGTCATGCAGGATTATGCGGCAGCACTTGATGAAAACGAGCGTCTGCGCGCGGAGCTTTCGCGTGAGCGGGAGAGAATCGAGGATTTTCGCCGTATGGAGCAGAGTATGCGTGAGAGCATTGCCCTCGCGCAGAAGACTGCTGAGGATGTGACGACACAAGCGAAGCGCAACGCCGATCTCATGATCGAGACGGCTGCGCGTGAGGCGCAGAATATTCACCGTGAGGCACAGCTCAAGGCGAAGGCGCAGATGGACGATGCGGCGGACAAGCTGCGAGACATCGTGACGGAGTATGAGCGGCTCGTGCGCGAGAAACATCAATTTTTGCGCCGCATGAAGGGCAATGTGCAGGAAGAGCTCGCGCTCATCAATGATGCGATTGCCCAGATGCCGGATATGACGGCGGAGAAGAATGCGAAGGATACAGCAGAACAGGAGGGCGTTTGAGGGCGATGAGCGGACGCATAAAAGCCGCATACTCTTTTTTGGGGATCTTACTGATTGACCAGCTGGTAAAATTCTATGTGGAGCTGACCATGCTGCCGGGGGAGACGATTCCCGTTGCAGCCCCATTTTTTCATATCACGTTTGTACTCAATCCGGGCGCGGCATTTGGGATTTTCCGCGATCAGCAGTGGCTCTTTCTGGCGACGGCAATCGTGTTTTCCATTGCTTTCCTCGTGTTCTATGAGCGACTGCGGCGCAGCGGCGTGCTCATCCACTACGGCAGCGTTGCTCTCGCAGCGGGGGCTGTGAGCAATCTGATCGACCGCATCCGCCTCGGGCACGTTGTGGATTTCTTCGATTTCCGCATATGGCCCGTGTTCAACATTGCGGACATCGCCATTGTTCTTGGGACAGGGGCTGTCCTCTGGGCACTCTTCGTACAGAGAAGAGAAATCCGATGATGCGTACAGTATTCACTGCCGACCGTGCGGACGAACGGCTGGATCTCTTTCTCGTGCGCCGGCTGCCGGATCTCTCGCGCAGCTATGCGCAGCGTCTCATCGCGGACGGACAGGTCACGGTGGACGGCACGGCACGCAAGGCGAACTACAAGCTGCGCGGCGGGGAGGAGATCGCCTGCACAATGCCACCCGCCGAGGAAATTGAGATCTGCGCGGAAGATATCCCGCTCGACATTCTCTATGAGGATGCGGACATCATCGTTGTCAATAAGGCACGCGGTATGGTCGTGCATCCTGCTGCGGGCATCTATACGGGGACGCTGGTCAATGCGCTGCTGTGGCACTGCCATGATCTTTCGGGCATCAACGGTGCGCTGCGTCCCGGCATTGTGCACCGCCTCGATAAGGACACCTCGGGCGTGATGGTCGCGGCGAAGAACGATATGGCGCATCACTATCTTGCACGTCAGATTCGGGACAAGGACGCGCGGCGGGAGTACCGCGCCATCGTACACGGCAACATTGTCCCGCGTGCGGGTGTCATTACGGGGGACATCGGGCGGCATCCGACTGACCGCAAAAAAATGGCGATTGTGCGGGAGAACGGAAAGCCTGCGACGACGCATTTTGATGTGTTGGAGCGGTTCGGCAGCTATACCTATGTTTCCTGCCGTCTCGAGACGGGGCGCACGCATCAGATCCGCGTTCATATGACGAGCATCGGGCATCCGCTTGTCGGCGACCCAAAGTATACGGCGAAGAAGAATCCCTTTGCGATTGTGGGACAGGCGCTGCACTCACTGACGCTCAGCCTTACGCATCCGCGCACGGGGACGGAGATGACATTTGCCGCGCCGCTTCCTGCGGACATGGAGGAGATCCTGCACACGCTGCACAGCGGAAGATAAGGAGATGACAGCATGACGGAGTTTCGAGAAAAGGCCGTTCTCATGGATGAGGATGGAATTCGGCGCGCACTGATGCGGATTGCACATGAGATCGTCGAGAAGAACAAGGGGACGGAGAATCTGGTGCTCGTCGGTATTCGCACGCGTGGTGTTCCGATTGCCGCGCGGATTGCCGCGGAGATTGCAGGCATTGAGCAGCGTGACCTGCCGCGCGGAGTGCTCGACATTACGCTCTACCGTGACGATCTCAACGAGCTATCCTATCAGCCTATTGTGCATCCGACGGAGATGCCCTTGGACATCACGGGGAAGACTGTTGTGCTCGTCGATGATGTGCTCTATACGGGGCGCACGATCCGCGCGGCGATGAACGCACTGCTCGACATCGGTCGGCCGCGCATGATCCAACTCGCTGTCCTCATTGATCGCGGTCACAGGGAGCTGCCCATCCGCGCGGACTACGTCGGCAAGAATGTCCCGACCGCCGCGCTCGAGGATGTGTCGGTGCTGCTCAGGGATGTCGACGCGGAGGAAAAGGTCGTCATTCGGGAACGCCGTTGAACGTGTTGTGTCGGAGAGTGCGGTTCTTTGCTGCACTCTCTTTTTGTATCTTGACGCAGCTTTTGGAATAGGGGTATAATATTAAAGAACGATAGGACGTTTGTAGGAGCAATCGTTATGATTTTTTACGACGAGAAGCAAAAATCCGTGTTGGATGAGGAGCAGACAGTATCGGATGAACTCGAGGCAGCCGAACTCGAGGCGGAGGAAGAGGCGGCGGAGGAGAGCACCGCAGAGAGCAGCATCTACGACGGCTGCACCGATGAGGAACTGCTCGCACGTATCCGCTCCTGCGACGGGGACGAGGCACTGGACTATCTCATCAACAAGTACCGTAACTTCGTGCGCTCCAAAGCACGCTCCTATTTTCTCATCGGTGCGGATCGCGAGGACATTGTGCAGGAGGGGATGATCGGATTTTTTAAGGCGATTCGTGACTATCGTGAGGATAAGCTTTCGTCGTTCCGCGCGTTCGCCGAGCTCTGTGTGACGCGCCAAATCATCACGGCGATCAAGACGGCAACGCGGCAGAAACATATCCCGCTGAACTCATACGTCTCGCTCAACAAGCCCCTCTATGACGAGGACTCTGACCGCACGCTGCTCGATGTGCTCTCAGGAGCACGCATCAGCGACCCGGAGGAGCTGGTCATCAGTCATGAGGAATTCATCGACATCGAGCAGAAGATGGAGGAGATCCTGAGCGATCTCGAGTGGCGCGTGCTCATGAGCTACCTCGACGGCAAGTCCTATCAGGAGATCGCCGTCGACCTGCACCGCCAGGTGAAGTCCATTGACAACGCGCTCCAGCGCGTGAAGCGCAAACTTGAAAAATACATGGAGTCGCGCGGCGACGATCTCGACATCGGTACGGTCTACCGCGGACTTACGACGATCAATCGCGGTGCGCGTACGTCGGAGGAATAGGAGGGGAGCGACAGATCCCCTTTTTTCATGGCAATCGTACGCAGGACGGGATATGTTGAAATAAGACGTAAAACGATTGACATTTTTCGGATAATGGTGTATTCTAATAGTTGTAATATATGTTTCTATAACTGAATCATTGGGAAACAGGTGCAGCGCATTGCGTATGCTTAATAGAGAAGCCGGATGAGCCGGCGCGGTCCCGCCACTGTGAGGGGAGCGAACCTGCAGGGGAATCACTGATAAAATGAAGTCCGTCAGATTTGTGCAGAATTTTTGTCCTGTCAAGGAGACAAACCGGACGCATAGTAAGGGCTATGTGGAGGATTTGTCGACACAGACAGGGCGAAAAAGATGCCCAAAGATGGCGTGGCTGAATTTATCAGTGATTCCCCAGGGTGTCACTGAGAGGAATGTCCTCTTGGGAAGGCGCAGGGGAGCGATGAACCGAGTCAGGAGAACTGCCTGTTTGACAATCCACCGTGTGCCGAAGGCACATACCTGCGAGCGACAGGAAGGGGATTCGTGGCGATGTGTTCACGAGGCTTTCTTGTACTGGCAGGAAAGCCTTTATTCATATCTATTTTGGGAGGAATTTGGATGAAGAATTGGAAGAAAATGCTGGTCGCTTCGCTCGCCTGCTCGGCGGTCTTTGGATTTTCCTACAGCCCGGCAGAAGCTGCGTATGAGCTCAATCCCGAGGTGAAGACGGTGACACCGGCCCTGATGGAGGCGTCGGAAATTGGCGTTCTGAAGTATGAGAACCCGCAGATGCGGAACTATACGAACAAGGATGCCATCGTTGTGACGAGCTTTGGAACGACGTTCAAGGAGACACGCGAGAAGACGATCGAAGCGACGGTGGATGCGATCAAGGCGGCTCACCCGGGCGTGAAGGTTGTGACGGCATTCACCTCCCATATCATCATCGATCGCATTGCAAAGAAGGAGGGTGTGAAGTACCCGACCCCAGAGGAGGCACTCGAGCAGCTCAAGGCGGACGGCTACTCGCGCGTGGCACTCGTCTCCCTCGATGTCATCCCGGGCATGGAGTACTCCTACGTCAAAGCTGTGTTCCATGAGTACAAGGATCAGTTCAAGACGATGACCTGCGGCACGTCCCTCATGTACTGGCAGGGACAGGAGGAGCAGTCGGATGACGTGATGGAGTTCATCCAGGCGGTCTCCAGCCAGTTCCCGAAGATGGGGAAGGATGATGCGCTGCTCCTGATGGCGCACGGCACGCCGCACGTCTCCAACGCATACTATGCCGTCATTCAGGCGAAGCTGGACGCACTTGGGTATAAGAACGTCTATGTCTATACGGTCGAGGGGTGGCCGAGCATCGAGGATGTCATTCCGAAGCTCAAGGCGAATAAGGTTAAGAATGTGACGCTCATGCCGATCATGATGGTTGCGGGCGATCATGCACACAACGATATGGCGGGCAAAGATGCGGATTCGCACAAGAGCATTCTCATGAGCGAGGGCTTTAAGGTCGATGCTTATCTCCATGGTCTCGGCGAGAACAAGATGATCCGCGACGTTTATGTGGAGCGCGCGAATGATGCGTGGGATGCTCTGCAGGGGAACAAGGATGCAGACGCAGATCATCTCAAAATCATGAAGTAAGATCGGCGATTCCTTTCTACGGATTTCAATGAAGGGTCTGCTGCGGAAGTGTTTCACTTTGGCGGCAGCCCCTTTTCTTTGTTTGCGTACCCTGCTATAATAGATAGTCGATAGTTACAGTGCGGGCACACAGATGTCCGCATGGCAAGGAGATCAGAGAGATGAAGATAGCAGTTGTCGGTACGGGAATGATCGCTCGGGAGGCACTCACTGCCCTGCGTCAAGTGAAGAATGTTGAGGTTGTCACAATCTGTGCGCGCCCGCACAGTCGGGAGAAGGCGCGGGCACTGGCGCAGGAGTTCGGTGTACCGCAGGTGGCGACGGACTACGGTGCGATGCTGGCGGCGCATGAGGCGGATTTTGTTTACCTCGGCATTGTCAACAGTGCGCATTTTGACTATGCGCGGCAGGCAATCGAAGCGGGGTGGCACGTCATCGTGGAAAAGCCCTTTGCATCGACGCTCGCGGAGACGGAGGAGCTGATCGCACGTGCACGTGCGGCACACTGCTATCTCTTTGAAGCAGTCACGTCGCTCTTTTTGCCGAATTATTTCGGAATTTTGGAAGCACTCCCGCGACTTGGACTCATTCGCATGGTACAGGCGAATTTCTCGCAGTATTCGAGCCGCTACGAGCGTTATCTCTCGCGTGACGTTGCGCCTGCATTCGATCCTGCCCTCTCGGGCGGTGCTCTCTACGATCTGAATGTCTACAACCTGTCGCTCATGGTCTCGCTCTTTGGACGCCCAAAAACGGCGATCTACGGCGCAAATATCGGCTTCAATGGAATTGATACCTCGGGGATTCTCGCGCTGCGTTACGACGGCTTTGTGGCGACTGCGGCGGCGGCAAAGGACAGTGAGAGCCCATCCTTTTTCATGATTCAGGGGGAGCAGGGTTGGATTCGTGCCGACGGTACGCCGAACGAACTCCGCAGTTTTACGGTTGCCCTGCGCGGCCGAGAGCCGGAGACATATGCTCTGAACCGTCATGAGCACCGCATGGTGCACGAGTTTGAGACGATGCGGGACATCTTTGAGCGTAAGGACTATATGAGCGTGGAGGAGGGGCTTCAGACGTCGCGTACGGTGATGGCAGTGATGGAAAAGGCACGTCTGATGGCGGGCATCCAATTTCGGGCGGATTGAGATTGATGAAACCGATGATGATTGAGATGGAAGATCTCGTCAAGAAATTTCCGCATACGAATGCGGCAAAGGAAAAGACGTGGAAAACGGCGGTTGCAGGGATCTCCCTCTCCGTTCGTCACGGCGAGGTGTTCGGGCTGCTTGGTCCGAACGGTGCGGGGAAGACGACGATCATCCGTATGCTCACGATGCAGACGCAGCCGACGAGCGGCGTGATCCGCATCGGCGGTGCGGACATCCGTCGTGATCCGCGTGTCGTCAAAGAGCGGATCGGCGTGGTGCCGCAGCACGTCAATTTTGATCAGGAACTCACCTGTTGGGAGAATATGGAGCTGCACGCTCGTCTGCATCACATGGGACACGAGGCGCGCACGGCGCGAATCGAGGAACTGCTCACGGAGATGGAGCTGACCGAGGTGCGCAACGACAATGTGCGCCGTCTCTCCGGCGGGATGAAACGTCGGCTGCTCATCGCACGCGCATTGATCCACCGTCCGCAGGTGCTCTTTTTGGATGAGCCGACGGTGGCACTCGATCCGCAGATTCGCCGTCACATCTGGGATCTCGTGCGCGAGATTGCTCGGGGCGGCGTGACTGTGCTTCTGACGACGCACTACATTGAGGAGGCGGAGGCACTCTGTGACCGCGTGTCCATCATCAACAAGGGCGTGCTCGTGGATGTGCAGACACCGCGCACATTCTGTGAGAATCTGGGCGCGTATGCTGTGGAGTGGGATGAGGAGAGCGGTCGCGCCTATCGGTTTTTCCACGCGCGCGAGGAGGCGCGTGCTCATGCGCGTACGCTTGAGGAGCAGATGCAGCGCGTTCTCCTGCGCCCGACGAATCTCGAGGATGTCTTTATCGAGATGACGGGACGAAAGGAGGGGCTCTGATGCTGCGGGATATCTGGACGGTGTTCTGGCGCGACTGGGTTGTTCTGCACCGCCGTCTGACGAAGTACATTCTGAGCCGCATGGTCTCGCCGCTGATGTTCCTCATCGCCTTCGGCTGGGGGCTCGGACGCAGCATCGACGTGGGTACGGGCTCGTATCTGGACTTTCTCGTGCCGGGACTTCTCGCGATGAACTCCATGAACATCAGCTTTAACAGCATCATCTCCGTGCATGCGGAGCGCGTTTATCACAAGAGTCTTGAGGAGTATCTGATTGCGCCAATTCGTCCCGACGCATTTGTCATCGGAAAGGTGGCGGGGGCGGTTGTGCGCGGGCTGATTTCCTCGGCGATCATCGTGGTGCTCAGCTACCTGTTTGGTGCACATTTCACGATCACCCCGCTCTTTCTCCTCGTACTCACGCTGAACTGCATGATTTTTGCAGAGATCGGATTCCTTGCGGCAATGTATATCTCGACCTATGAGGAGATGAGCCAGGTCAACCTCTATGTGCTCCTGCCGATGTCGTTCCTCTGCGGGACGTTCTTCGCGACAGCGGCACTGCCGGATGTCGTGCGTTGGATTGTGGAAGTGTTGCCGCTGACGCACACGAGCCATCTCCTGCGCAGCCTCGGCGGGGCGGGGGACTTCTCCATGCTGTCCCTCGCTGTTGTCATTGGCTACGCCGTGCTCGGCATCGCCGTCGGGACGTGGAAGTTCCGACGGCTGACGGATTGAGTTCGTGTGGAGGTTACACGGTAAGGGTTTCATATTATAGCAAAAGGATCACCATGCTCAGGCATATCTTTCATCACAGAGGAGCGGCAGAGGGCTGCGCACATTTCTGCTGTACCAAAGTCGAGGACTTCGGCGTTTCGTTCGGGACGTTCGAGGTCTTTTCACGTGTTAATCTACACTTTCACTGCGGGGAGCTCACCGCGATCATCGGACCGAACGGTGCGGGAAAAAGCACGCTTCTACGTGCAATTCTCGGGGAAGTCCCACATACGGGCAGGCTGCGCTTTGTCGATGCGGATGACCGCCACACGGGGCACCCCGTCATCGGCTATGTGCCGCAGTACCTGCGTCTCGACGTGAGCGCACCGACGACGGTGTTGGATCTCTTTATGGCGTGCCTGTCCGCGCGTCCCGTCTGGCTCTTTCCCGCGCGTGCATTTCGTGCACGCGTTGCGCTGGATCTCACGCGTGTACGTGCAGAGCACCTGATTGACCGACGTCTTGGGGCACTCTCGGGCGGAGAACTGCAGCGTGTCCTGCTTGCGCTCGCGCTCGATCCGATGCCGAATCTCCTGCTGCTCGATGAACCGGTATCAGGGGTTGATCGGAACGGCCTTGCGATTTTCTACGAGATTGTCGGGGAGTTGCGTGCAAAGGAGGATCTGACGATTCTCCTCATCTCGCACGATCTCGGTATGGTTGCACGTCATGCGGACAAGGTCGTGCTCATGAATCACGGTGTTGCGGCAGCGGGTGTGCCGGCAGAGGTCTTTGCCGATCCACAGATGGAGCGTCTCTTTGGTATTTTGCCCGATCTGCGGCATAGAGAGGGGCGCACAGAGACGGATGGGCGCGGGGAGGTGCGCGTATGGAGCTAATCTACGATGCGATGGATACGCTGCTTCCGTTTGCGTGGATGGAGTACACATTCATGAAAAACGCGCTCCTTGCGACCCTCCTCATGACACCTCTCTTTGGTCTGCTCTCGACGATGGTGGTCTCAAGCCGCATGGCGTTCTTCTCGGACTCCCTTGGACACGGTGCGTTTACGGGCATTGCCATCGGTGCGCTCGTCGGAATGTTTTCGCCGCTCATCTCCCTGCTCCTCTTTTCCGTGGTGTTCGCGCTTCTCATCACATGGATCAAGCATCGTACGGCGGCCTCGGCAGACACGGTCATCGGCGTGTTCTCCTCGACGGCGATTGCGGTCGGTCTGATGATTATGAGCCACGGCGGGGGCTTTTCCAAATTTTCTCCGCTGCTCATCGGTGATATCCTGAGCATTACCCCTGCGGATCTCGCGGGCCTTGTCGTCGTGGATGCGCTTGTCCTCATCGGCTGGGTACTGATCTTCAATCGTCTGCTGCTGCTCTCGGTCAACTCCTCATTCGCACGCAGCCGGGGTGTTTCCGTCTTTGCGGTGGAGTCCGCCTTTGCCGCTCTGCTTGCCGTCGTCGTTGCCGTGAGCATCCAGTGGGTCGGTATCCTCATCATCAATGCGCTGCTTGTCCTGCCGGGCGCAGCTGCACGCAATGTCGCACGCAGCGTCAAGGAATATCATGTCGCAGCGGTTACGGCTGCGCTTTGCTCCGGTCTGGTCGGCCTCTTTTCGGCGTACTATCTCGGCATTGCGGCCGGGGCGGCGATTGTGGCGGCGGCTGCCGTTCTGTTCTTTGTTTCGCTCGCCGTTCGTCCCTATTTTCAGCGATAATGTCCCGCCCCGCGCCCTGTTTTTTTTCTGTAATATGTGCTAAAATGACAGAGGATTATGGATGAGAGAGAGGTTGCGCAATGAATATTACGATTGGAAGCGACCACGGCGCAGTGGAGCTCAAGGATGAGGTCAAGATGGTTCTTCACGAGTTCAGCGATGTGAAGGTAAAGGATGTCGGGACGTTCGGCAGGGAGGCGGTCGACTACCCGGATATCGCGGAGAAGGTATGTGCTGATGTTGTCTCCGGAAAGGCGGATCGCGGCATCGTACTCTGCGGCACAGGACTTGGCATCTCGATTGCAGCAAACAAGATTGACGGCATTCGCGCCGCACTCTGCGGCGATGTCTACACGGCGATCATGTCGCGTAAGCACAACGATGCAAATGTGCTTGCACTCGGCGGACGCGTCACGGGCTTTGGCCCTGCCGGTGAGATTGTGCGCGCGTGGATTCGCACGGAGTTCGAGGGCGGGCGTCATGCACGCCGCGTCGAAAAGATCATGGCACTGCAGGATAAGAAAACGGATTAAGGAGAGTTTTTATGAGCATTATGGATTCGCTGAGCAAGGTGGACCCGCAGGTATACAAGGCCGTTGAGGAGGAGCTCAATCGCCAGCGCACAAAGTTGGAACTCATCGCCTCGGAGAACATCGTGAGCCGCGCAGTCATGGAGGCACAGGGCAGCGTTCTCACGAACAAGTATGCGGAGGGGTATCCCGGCAAGCGTTACTATGGCGGCTGTGAATACGTCGATGTGGCGGAACAGCTCGCGATCGACCGCGCGAAGGAGCTCTTCGGAGCAAACTGGGCGAATGTGCAGCCGCACTCGGGCGCACAGGCAAATATGGCGGTGTTCTTTGCCCTCCTTCAGCCGGGCGACACGATCCTCGGCATGAATCTGACGGACGGCGGACATCTGACGCACGGCAGCCCCGTCAACATCTCGGGGACGTATTACAAGGTCATCCCCTACGGCGTGGACAAGGAGACGGAGCGCATTGACTACGATGCGCTGGAGGTGCTCGCAAAGGAGCACAAGCCGAAGATGATCATTGCGGGCGCGTCCGCCTATGCACGCACGATTGACTTTGAGCGCATCGGTGCAATCGCAGCGGCGGTCGATGCGATCTTTATGGTGGATATGGCGCACATTGCAGGGCTCGTCGCTGCAGGACAGCATCCGAACCCCGTACCCTACGCCGACGTTGTGACGTCGACCACGCACAAGACACTGCGCGGTCCGCGCGGCGGCATCATCCTCGGACGCGACGAGGAGTTGGGGAAAAAGATCAACAAGGCGGTTTTCCCCGGCATCCAGGGGGGACCCCTCATGCACGTCATTGCGGCAAAGGCGGTCGCACTCGGCGAAGCTCTGCAGCCTTCGTTCAAGGAGTACGGGGCACAGGTGGTGAAGAATGCGGCGGCACTCGCGGATGAGCTGACGAAGCATGGCTACCGGATTGTCTCCGGCGGTACGGATACGCACGTTATGCTCGTAGATTTGACCAATAAGGACATCACGGGCAAGGAGGCGCAGACGCTCCTCGACGAGGTCAACATCACGGCGAACCGCAACACGATTCCGTTCGAGCCGCGCAGCCCGTTCGTCACGAGCGGTATCCGTCTCGGCTCGCCCGCACTCACGACGCGTGGCTTTGTGGAGGAGGATATGCGCGAGGTCGCACGGATCATCGCCTATGTCCTCGACGCTCCGACGGATACGGCTCGTCAGGAGGAGGCGCGCCGCCGCGTCACTGTGCTCTGTGACAAGTATCCTCTATACGTGTAATTTTTCTGGCAGAAAGGAAGCCTTCTCATGGCTGATACATTTCATCCGTCTGACATTCCCAGCCTCCATCTGGTTGATCATCCGCTGATTCAGCACAAGCTGACGATCATGCGACAGAAGGAGACGGGGACGAAGGAGTTCCGTGAGCTGCTCTCGGAGATTGCAATGCTCATGGCATACGAGATCACACGTGACTTCCCGTTGCGCGACGTGGAGATCGAGACCCCCGTCGCCAAGTGCCGGGCGAAGATGCTTGAGGGCAAGAAACTCGGCATCGTTCCGATTCTTCGTGCGGGGCTTGGGATGCTCGACGGAATTTTGACCCTCGTTCCTGCCGCACGCGTGGGACACATTGGTCTTTACCGCGACCCCGAGACGCTGGAGCCGGTCGAGTACTATGCCAAACTCCCGAGCGGTGTCGAGGATCGCACACTCATCGTGCCAGACCCGATGCTCGCCACGGGCGGCAGTGCGTCAGCGGCACTCACGATGCTCAAACAGAAGGGCGCACGTAGCATCATCCTCATGTGTCTCGTATCCGCTCCCGAGGGCATTCGACGCGTGGCGGCAGATCACCCCGACGTGCCGATCTACGTCGCTGCCGTGGATGAGTGCCTCAACTCCCATGGCTATATCGTTCCGGGGCTTGGCGATGCGGGCGACCGTATCTTCGGAACACTGTAAGGGAAGCACTGATAAATTCAGCCGCGCCATCTCGACGCATCTTTTTTGCCCGCACT